>JAPOSW010000030.1 GCA_026709505.1 Gammaproteobacteria bacterium
GCGAGAGGGCAGGGTGGGGGGAGGGGGGGGGGTGGGGGGGGGGGCGGGGGGGGTTTGTGGGGGGGGGGGGGGGGGGGGAGGGGTTAATTATCATGAATCGTTTCATTATTCCATCCAAAATCAAGGTTGATCGGCGTTCAGGCATTATAACTGGAAAAGCAGGCTGATTTTCAAATTGAACCGCTACCGAACTTTGCCTCACCGATTCGACTGCTGCAACAATTCATTCAACTTCGACCATCTCGAAAAGCGCGAGGAGTTTTTCAGAGCAATTTCGATAGCCTGCTTCTGCCCGACCAGCACAACCAGCTGCTTGCCCCGGGTCACGCCGGTGTACAGCAAATTGCGTCTCAACATCATGAAATGCTGCTTCAGCAACAGCAATATAACTGCCGGATATTCGGAACCCTGGCTCTTGTGAATAGTAGTAGCATAGGCAGGTACCAGGAGGTCAAGTTCTTTTTGTTCATACGGAACCAGCCGACCATCAAAATTAACAACTAGGCCCTTGCCGCGATGTGTCAGTCTCTCAATAATGCCAATATCTCCATTGAAGATTTCCTTGTCGTAATCGTTAGCGATCTGCATAACCTTGTCCCCCGGAGAATAGGTATTTCCCGAACGTTCGATTTTCTCGACAGATGATGGATTCAGCACTGACTGCAAATCAACATTCAGGGCCCGTGTGCCAGCCGGTCCATTATTCATTGGACACAGCACCTGAATATCGCGAATCGGGTCAAACCCGAATTTTTGCGGAATGCGCCGACTTGCAAGTGTAATAACCCTTTCTGCTGCCTGACTGGCATCTTCGACAGGAATAAAATAAAAGTCCCCATCGGTTTCATGGTTTTCCAGCTCAGGCATGCTGCCTGCATTGATTCGATGCGCATTAATGATGATCCGGCTCTCGGCCATTTGCCGAAACACCTCGGTCAATTCACATACCCGGAGGTAGCCGGACCTGATGATATCCGCCAACACCTGACCAGGACCGACTGAGGGCAACTGGTCGATATCTCCGATTATCAAAAATCCACAGTGGTCAGGAATGGCTTTCAACAGGCTTCTCATGAGTGACGTGTCGATCATTGAGCACTCATCAACGATCAAGAGATCGCACTTCAGCGGATAATCCTCATTGCGGACAAACAGGCCATTTTTGGGATCAAACTCCAACAGTCGGTGGATGGTCTTGGCTTCCATCCCGGTTGCCTCGCTCATGCGCTTGGCTGCACGGCCAGTAGGTGCACACAGCAGCACGTTCAGCTTCTTGGCGGTAACGATCCGGACAATCGAATCGACGATGGTGGTCTTCCCCACACCGGGTCCCCCGGTGATAACTATGACTTTTGAGTGTACCGCCTGAGAGACTGCATCGGCTTGGCTCTGCGACAGACTGAAGCCGATTTTTTTCTCGACCCAGTCAATCGCCTTTTCGACATCAATGGATGGCCAGCGCTTGGGAGTGGTGTTAATGCGCCTGAGATGGTAGGCAATGGATCGCTCCGCATGGAAGAGCTTGCTCAGAAATACACAAGGCGTCCCATGAACCGACACATTGATCAGGGTCTCGGACTTGATTTCCCTTTCCAGAGCTTCACGAATGAACTCCATCGGGACTTCAAGCAATTTTGAGGCTGCATCCAGCATTTCCTGTTCCGGCAGTCCGCAATGGCCATCCTTGGTCGCTTCAGTCAGAACGTGGGCGATTCCTGCGCCCACCCTGATCATGGCAGTCTTGTCTATGCCGAGACTCTGGGCGATCTTGTCGGCTCCCATAAATCCGATACCATGCATATCCCGAGCCAGGCGGTAAGGGTTTTCATCAAGAATCTTGATGGCGTTGGCACCATAAGCCTTGTAGATGCGGATGGCTTTGGCGGTTGGAATTTCATGCCTATGCAGATAAACCATAATCTCACGGATTTTCTTCTGCTCCCTCCAGGCCTCTATAATTTTCTCTAAGCGCGACTGGCCTATTCCTTCTACCTCAAGCAGACGTTCGGGTTCATTGTCAATAACCTCAAAGACACTTTCGCCAAAGTGTTTCACGAGACGTTTTGCATACACCTCACCGATGCCCGGAATCATTCCCGAAGCCATGTACTTTTCGATACCATCTAGTGACTTTGGTTCTGAAACGGTGATATAGCTTGCCCGAAACTGCATGCCGTAATTTCCATCCTTGACAAACTTTCCGGAAGCATCAATCCATTGTCCGGAAGATATGTCTGGGCAAGTGCCAACCAGGGTTACAAGCTTGGTATGGCCTCGTGCATTCAGACGCAGCACAGTAAAGCCATCCTCTTCACTATGGTAGACAATATTGCCTACCAAGCCCGAAATCAATTCTTCTCCGGGTGTGCGCTGCATTAATTCAGGCATATGCGCTCTAGTTGCTGTTGAGGTTGGTTTTTTACTGTTCATCGGACAGTCCGCTTGATGGGATGCATGATGACCAGGTTATCGGCCTGCTTGCTCTTTTCCGCCCAACAATATTTATCATCTGCTGGCATGCCTGGCTCTGTAATCATTGATCAGTTGACTAGCAAGGATTTCTTCATGGTCGATTTTCAGGATTGCTGAATAGATCGGGATATTTCTGTCGCCCCACAAACTCTTCGGAAACGCGAATTCTTGAACAATTCACCAAAAGCCCGTTTCTTCAAATAATGAGTCTTGAATCGTATTGGAGGCTTTCTTAACTGCTTCGAGCATCTTGCCTTTACCTACTTTCTGACAGCAACGGGGTACAGATCCGACAACTAAGCTTGCTCACAACATTTAACCAAAAGAGAAAACTTCAATCTCAAGTTGCATCATTCAGTCATCGTCTATAACTTCCCAGCGACCTTTTTTCGTGGGACCGACATGACGAATACGTCCTGACTTTCTGAGGCTGTCCAGGTGATGCCTTATGCTGCCAGGAGTAATCCCGGTACTGGCCGACAATGCTTCCCGAGTGAGATCAGGATGCCTCCTCAACAAGGTAAGAATTCTTTCTTGGTTGTTTTCTTGGTTGTTTTCTTGGTTGTTTTCTTGGTTGTTTTCCGTTGCGCCCTCATTGTCAATATAACTCTCTAAAACCTCCCAGCGACCCTTTTTCTTAGACCCGACATGACGAATACGTCCTAATTTTACGAGGCTGTCCAGGTGATGCCTTATGCTGCCAGGAGTAATCCCGGTACTGGCCGACAATGCTTCCCGAGTGAGATCAGGATGCCTCCTCAACAAGGTAAGAATTCTTTCTTGGTTGTTTTCTTGGTTGTTTTCTTGGTTGTTTTCTTGGTTGTTTTCCGTTGCGCCCTCATTGTTTCTGCCATCTGGAACGACAGCATTGCGCATTTCACCGGGACGAATCCCTGCACTGTCAATATAATCCTCGGAAAACACGAATTCGATCCCCATCTGTGGCTCCGTCTGTATGATCGGATCAGGTGTTCGTGCTGCTCGGCAGGATTCAAAAATACGTTGGATTCCTCGCCCCCAGGATTCCACTTCACCCGCCCGGAAAAAGGCGTTCGCAATGTCTGGGTTAGAGGGTTGTGAGGGATGTTGGCTCAGCAATCTCTCTAAAGGCCAGTCTTCAGGCAGCCTTCCCGGATTCCAAATCTTCAATCGGTCTGCATGAACCCGAATCTGTATGGGTGCCCCAACAGCATAATCACGGTGGATTACAGCATTCAGCACCGCCTCTCGAAGTGCGCTTTCTGGTACCGGAAAAGTCTCAATGCGTTGAATGCCCTCATAGCTGATCATGGCCTTGAGATACTTGGTCATCAAGAGATCCATAGCCTTGCTGGCCTGGGCAAACAAGCCTCCGCACACCTCATCGTGATAGCGCAGGTCTGTTTCGCTGTCAAAGTAACCGATCTTTATTGAAGCACCCGTAAAAAATCGTTCGGGATCGTTATGAAAAAGGAGAACTGCTGCCCGTTTCAAATACTGGCTGTCCACCAGTCGCAGCTTTTCAACCAGGGCAATATCCGTCTCCTTGAGTACGCTCACCTCCAGACGACCAGCACGTGTTGCAATCTCTCGGAAGCGGTTCAAAGCCGTCACATCCAGATCATTAACCCCAACATTTGGCATGGGTACAGAGTCCCAGCATCTGCCCATTTTGCCCATGAGGAATCGATCCAGTGCAGCTCCTCTGAGAACCTGCTTTGTAGAACCGCTCCGGTAATGGTACTCTCCCCTGTAGCTGATGGGTACTGGGTATGGTTCCACTGCAATGCGCAAATAAGGCCTGCCATCCTCATGCAGCAGTTCAATACCTGCAACGATTCCGAGAAGGTCGCGAAACTTGTTCGGCAGCTCTTCCATGAGTCGATCGGCATTTTCTACACCTATCGCTTGCCCGTCATCATCGCGCCCTACTTCCAGAACACCGCCCTGTGCATTGGCAAAACCGCACAGCCACTTCATGTATTCGTCCTGCCAGGATGCTTTCCATTCTGTATTCTGTCCTTCATTCATATGACAAACTCTATCTGCCATGCCCTCCATCTGGCAAATTGCCAAAATTTGCCCGGATGGATAATGCTTTTCATCATGCGGTGATGTTCAAGAACTTGAATGATAGGGATTTAGAATTGACAGGAATTTTGCCTGAAAAATCCTGTTGACAGAAAAAGCCGGAAAGCGGCAACCGCTTGGCAACAAGAGAAAAATGTGGCGCGCCCGGAGAGATTCGAACTCCCGACCGCCTGGTTCGTAGCCAGGTACTCTATCCAACTGAGCTACGGGCGCAATGGTGGAGATTTCATGGATTCGAGGCACGAATTATACCCCCTACAGGCTCTCTTCAACAACTTCGTGTCGCTGATGCCCCAAACCATCAATGGTCATGTCAATCACATCTCCAGACTTCAAATATTCCGGGGTCTGCATGCCAAGCGCAACTCCCGATGGGGTGCCAGTCGAAATAATGTCGCCACTTTGAAGACTCATGAAGCGACTTACATACGCAATCAGATAAGCAACGTCAAAAATCATCGAAGCGGTGGTTCCCTGTTGCTTTATCTCTCCGTTGACCTCCAATCTCATCTCAAGCGACTGCGGGTCTCCAATCTCATCCCGGGTAACCAGCCAGGGACCAATAGGACCGAAACTGTCACATGACTTGCCCTTGACCCATTGCCCCTTTCGCTCAATCTGATATTCCCGTTCGGAAACATCGTTGACCATGCAATAACCTGCAACATGCTCCAGGGCTCTCGACTCATCAATATATTTGCCGTCCCTGCCAATCACAACAGCGAGCTCAATCTCCCAGTCCGTCTTCACGGAATCTCGCGGCAGCACGATCGGATCGTAAGGCCCGGATATACTGGAGGTAGCCTTCATGAACAGTATCGGCTCTTCAGGTGCCTTGAGACCTGCCTCATTCGCATGATCATGATAGTTAAGCCCTACACAGACGAATTTTCCGGTCCGACCAACACAGGGGGCGATTCGTCCCGGCTGATCTACGAGAGGCAGGGACACCGGGTCGATATGCCTTACCTCGTCCAGTCCGCAGTCCAGCAGCGTCTCTCCGTGAATACCCGAAATCTTGCCTGACAGATCGCGTATGCCCCCGTTGACATCCACTAGGCCCGGTTTTTCCCGTCCTTTCACTCCATACTGCAACAACTTCATGAGGCTGACTCTTTTCGCAAGATGATCGGTTTGGCGAGAGAGCGCTAGTAGTAAACGGGATTCCCCGGGGAATCGCAAACTAAAGCACCGACTTCGATTTCGACCATCATCCCTGGCTTGATAAGCTTGGTCTCGACACCCGTTGCAGCCGGCCGGATACACCTGAACACTTCACCATGGGCAGGGAGATACTCCTCGGCGCCGCGGGGCGATGGCCCAGGTCCTGACGACATGTTCGACCCCCGCATCCAACTCCTGCAACACCGAGCAAATAAGTTCAAACACATAGATTGGCTAGTCATAGGTATTCCCGGCGAAGAACACGAACAGCCCAACCCGCTTTGCTCGGCAGCAGTTGCCGAGCATCTCGATTGCAGTTCCAGTCGGTATTTCGGTCGTGCTCACCCCTGCTCTCCCGTGTTCAGTTCTTCGTCTCTCTTCTCGCCCGATTCCCGCAACTGAACCGGTACCGGTTTTCGGTTTTCACCTATCGAGACATAAGTATATGTTGCCTCGGTGACCTTGAGGTATTCTTGATGCTGCTGCCGGCGCCTGACCCAGGTTTCGATATGTACCGAAATGGAGGTGGTTCCGATCTTTCGGGTATCGCAAAAGCAGCTGACCTGATCGCCCACATAAACCGGAAGGTGAAATTTCATGGACTCGACTGCAACCGTTACAATCCGGCCAACTACCCGATAGCTGGCATGAATCGCACCGGCCAGGTCCATCTGTGACATGATCCAGCCCCCGAAGATATCTCCGCCCGGATTGGCATCGGCAGGCATGGCGATGGTCCTTAGCGAGGGAACTCGAGCCCTGGGTGGCGTCTCCTCAGCCATGCTCAGCCACTAATCGACAGGGTTGAAATAATGACGGCCCGAGGAGATGCTTTCGACCCGCTCAAACAGCATGCCAAAATGCGAATCCTTGGCCAAAGTCAACGGATTATCGGCATTGATCACAATCAGTGCCGAATCACTGTAGGTCATGTAGTACTGGGCATAGCTTTCCGTCAACCGAGTCAGCGTCTCGCGCTTTAATTTCCTCTCGTAGAGCAATCCACGGCTTCGTATACGCTTCATCAGCACATCAACCGAAGCCTGCAGGTAAATGACCAGATCAGGAGACGGAAGCTGCGCGGTGAGTTGACTGTACAGGTAGCCATACAACTCCAGCTCATCCGGTTCCAAAGTCAGATTGGCAAAAATGGAATCCTTGGCCAGCGTGAAATCGGTGATGCGAACCGAACTCAGCAAATCCTCCTGCCTTAACTCTTTCAGCCTCTTGGTTCTCTGAAACAGGAAATACAGTTGCGTCTGCAATGCAAAATTATCGGGCTGATTGTAGAACCTCTGCAAGAATGGATTATCATTTGCATGCTCGTGAATCAAGTCGCCACCGAACTGCGCAGCCAGCCGAGTCGCCAGAGCAGACTTGCCAGCGCCCATCGGTCCGTCAACAGCAATAAATTTTTTCTTCAGTGAAATATCCCACCCCACAGATTGTCATGCAAATTCGCTATCATACCGGGAAATTTTCCAGTTGCATGATTTCAAGACCCCGAATCCAGATGAACTGGAGTCGGCTAACTGATTCCATTTTTCACAAAGCATGAAACTCCTGATCGATTTTTTCCCTCTTCTGGTTTTCTTCGTTGCCTTTAAGCTGTTCGATATTTATGTTGCTACGGCCGCTGCAATCGTAGCCACCGTTATACAAATCAGCGTGTTCTGGCTCAAGTATCGCCGCTTTGAAACCGTGCACCTGATTACCCTGGTCATCATCAGCATATTCGGAGGATTGACCATTTTCCTGCAGGATGATGTCTTCATCAAATGGAAGCCCACTATCGTAAACTGGAGTTTTTTTGCTGTCATCATGACCATGCAGTTTACCAAAAAATCTGCGCTTGAATATGTGATTGGCAGCCAGATCTCGTTACCCGCCAAAGTCTGGCGAAACCTCAACCTCGCCTGGGCGCTGTTTTTCCTGCTGCTCGGCAGCCTCAATATCTATGTTGCGTTTTTCCATAACCTGACAGCAGACGAACAAACCCGCACTGAATTCTGGGTAAACTTCAGGGTGTTCTGGCTATTCGGGTTGACTTTGGTCTTTTCGATTGGTCAGTTCTTTTATCTCCTGCGCTACCTCAAGGAACAGCCAGAATAACGATCCCTGCATTTGCCCGTCGATGTTTGCAAAAGCACCATCCCGTTGCATCCAAGCAATGGCCAAGCTGCATGCCCTGCTGGATTTTCAGGGCCCCAGTTCCAGTCCGAAGTGCAACACTGCCCCTGTCTGTCCATGAAGGGTGGTACGTCAAATAAAAGCAAGAACTTACAAATGCGGTCGCAATGGCAAAAGCCCTTTTGGGATTTACATATACACATGGAGGATGGTTGTTCCTTGGAATTGATGAAGCAAGCGAGCAAGGATTCCCGATTGCAGGCAAATTTGTTGGTATGCTCCGGGAATCAGTTTGTACAGTTGTTACAACAACTCCGCCAGTCGCTTCCGATTCAGTTAATCAAACATCTTGTGAAAGTGAAACATGAAGGCGGCGAGATTGGCAATCAGTGCGAGAAGGATTGCTTGCCGATATACCTTCGTGTGTCTCGTCATAACTAGACATGGATATCAGAGACGTAACTGACTACCGGCTTGTTATCGACATGAATACGAAAGACGAGGAGTACCTGGGAAGCGTGCTAGAAGCGATTAGGGTTTCTGCTCAATACAAGCCAAAGTTTGGACTGGGTGCAAAAGGTGGGGGCCTGGACCTTGAGCAATTCCAACAGTTGTATAGGGGAGACTCATTCTACAAGGTAAATTTTTTCAGAGAAGTATAAATGTACCGGGCATGAATGTGTGGCAGTTCTGCAATATCCAGTCGAATTTCGGCTGGCTTTTCTCACCGGCTGGGAGAATTTTCAGGTTTGGAGGCTTTCCGGGGGTCTTTCCCTACTGATATTGGAGAGTTATCATTGATCCGCCCGTACCGGACCCCGGCCATGAACGACCCGACCGCCGTCACCGGAATGCCCACCCGGGAACAGGCCGAAATCGCCGCCATCGTCTGGGACGCCCTGGCCCCCCAATACCCGACGCGCCTACCGCACTGACCGCCCGCGGCACCTCCACCACCGAAATCATGCTGGCCAGCAACTGGAAGACGGTGTGCATGGTGGCGCACTATGCCGTCGGGGCAAGGGCCGGGCGCGGCGCGGTTGCGAAGTACCCCTGATGCCGCCCGGCGTTTGAGATACAACTCTCAGCGACACCCTTTTATTTGTTTTCGACAGCCCTGGGATAATTGCAATAACCATTAAGAACCTATCATCTCACCACACATGACACGGTCGCGCCGACCAAGGTCCCCGGCCATG
>JAPOSW010000021.1 GCA_026709505.1 Gammaproteobacteria bacterium
TTACAGTACCAGAGGTCACATGGAGCCAGGTGCTGGCAAGGCTGGGAGACGGGCAAGCGCCTGTCAATGCGGTTGTATATGCAGAAGTCATCAACGCAAGAACGAGAGTAAGGGCGGGAAGTTTGGGTCTACTTGGAATCATATCCAGTACCTCGCCCGCCGCTGCTTCATGACGGGCGGAACCTATACCATGACCGCAAATCCGGCTGCCGGACAGACGAGCGGTTGTTTTTCAATCAGCCCCAGAACCCGCGAGGATATTCAGAACTGCTGGTGCGGGCGAAGGAATACATTGCCCTTGTTTGGCGACTCAACAGACAACACCAATTTTATGGACAGTCTGGGGTGTCGATAATATCCGATTATGACCATTGCCTGACGCGGGCGGGGCGACTTTGGCGGTCGCTCTTCGCTACAGTCAGGTCTTGCTGTTTCAGACTGACCCTACGAAAACTTGCAATTCAGGCTACCCATACAGCACATCCCGTGATATGCTACTGCCATGTTTAACTCATTAAAGGAGGTGGTCTTATGTCTAGTATTTTGTATTTGACCGGTTCATCCAGGGTGTCAACGATTCAGCTAACACCTTTATCGACCTGAACACCGAAAACTGGCTGAATCGATCAGCCAAAATACGGGGTTGCTGACTGCAACCCTTTTTTTGCGCCCTATATGGCGGCAAGAGACCATACATCAAGACTTCATCAAGCGCAGACTGTGCTGCTGAAAGGTCAAATGGAAAGAAGAGGAAGAAGTTACAGGTCCCTGGTTAACCGGTCTTGACTATCCGCACTTGCTCTCTCCGCAATTCAGGCAAACCATGCAACCGTCCATCATCACCACCGCCATGACATAGCATTTTTCGCAAAGAGTCGCACCGATCGGGAAATCCCCCCTCGACCCTGATGGGAATGTGCCCTTTATGTTCACCTGTTGCATTTCCTCGAATTGCTTGCGCTTCTCCTCAATCATCGCCTGCCTTGACTGACTCATCTCCTCTTCAATGATCATGCCGATCTTCTTCAGGTGGGCCTCCACCACGTTTCCGATTTCCGCAACCAGGGACGGTACATACTGTCCATGTGTGCCGGGCTTGATATAGCCGCCCTTGGGATCAAATACGCCCTGCAATTCATCAACCATGAACGTGACATCGCCGCCTTTTCGAAACACCGCCGAAATGATCAGTGTCAAGGCCGTAATCCACTGGTAGTGCTCCATGTTTTTCGAGTTCACGAAAATCTCGAAAGGCCGGCGCTTCTCATAAGGGGTGCCAGGATTCAGCACAATATCGTTGATCGTGATGTAGAACGCATGCTCAGTCACCGGCGTCTTGATCTTATACGTATTGCCAGTCAAGGATTCCGGTCGGGCAACATTCTCGTGCATGCGCACAATATTGTCCTCATGGTGCACACTGACCGGTGCTGCTGGCGAACTCTGTGCTCCGGTTTCTTCGTTCTCTGGCTTGATGACGTTATAGCCAACAATTTTTCGTTCTATCTTTCTGGTCATGATAATTCGCTGGTAGTCCCCTCGGAAGAATCTTCGTCGTCGAAAAACCTCTCGTATTGATGCCGGTCAAGTTCCGGAATAACCGTCTGCGCCGTCTGGACTTGATCGAAGGCAGTACCGGCATGCATGGCAAACTGAATTCTTCGCTTGGTTTCCTGATGCTTGACCTTGAGTTTCTTGAGCTTGCGCATTGAACGTCTCTTTATGTCGGCCCAGCCCGCGCGTAATGCCTAGAACCGCCCGTAATACCCTTCCTTCAAGGCATCGAATAAGTTGGCAGCGGTATGCTCTTCCCCATCATACTCGATCATCTCGTTGCCCTTGACCTCGATAACCTCTCCATCATCAAGAGTAAATTGGTAGACAGTACTCTCCAGATCCTCTTCCTTGACCAAAACGCCCTGAAAAGCCTCCGGGTTAAACCGAAAGGTCGTACAGCCCTTGAGGCCCTGCTTCCACGCATACATGTAGATGTCCTTGAATTCATCAAAATCAAAATCGGTGGGGACATTGGCGGTCTTGGAAATCGACGAATCAATCCATTTCTGGGCGGCTGCCTGAATGTCAACATGCTGTTTTGGCGTGACATCGTCTGCAGCAACAAAATAACCCGGCAGCTGATTCTTTTCATCCTTTGCTGCCGGCTCTGCCTGAGGGTTCACGAAATGCCGGTAAGCAAGAAGCTCGTAGGAAAATACGTCGACGCTTTCTTTTGTTTTCTTGCCCTCGCGAATCACGTTGCGGCTGTACTTGTGAGCAAAGCTGGGCTCGATGCCGTTACTGGCATTGTTGGCAAGCGACAGGCTGATAGTGCCCGTCGGTGCAATTGAAGTGTGGTGCGTATAGCGACATCCCTTCTCGACAATTTCATCCTGAAGGGATTTCGGGAATTTCTGCATGTAGCGACTGTAACGACCCATCAGCTCCCGGCCCTTGATCGTGTCACCTTTACGATAACCATCGTCCTTCATCTCGGGACGACGCACCAGCATCTGCTGAGTCACCGTAAAATCCTCGTCAAGAACAGGCGCCATGCCTTTTTCTTCGGACAGTTCAATTCCGACCCGCCAGCCAATCTCGGCCATCTCTCTCGCAACCTGTTCCGTAAACTCGAGTGAATCGGGGGCCCCGTACTTCATTCTCAGCATGGTCAGGGTTGATCCCAGCCCCAGAAACCCCATCCCGTGACGCCTCTTTCTGAAAATCTCATCGCCCTGCGAATCCAGGGGAAGACCGTGGATTTCGACCACATTGTCGAGCATGCGCGTAAATACCGCGACCAGTTCCCGATACTTTTTCCAGTTGAAGCAGGCCTTGTCGGTGAACGGATGCTCGACGCATTTGGTCAGGTTAACCGAACCCAGCAAGCAGGCGCCGTATGGGGGCAATGGCTGTTCGCCACAGGGATTGGTGGCCCGAATGGTTTCGCAGAACCAGTTGTTGTTCATCTCATTGATGCGATCAACCAGGATAAATCCGGGCTCTGCATAATCGTAGGTGGAATTCATGATTTGATTCCACAGCCGCTGAGCCGGAACCTTGCCGTATACCCGGCACGCGACTCGCCCTTCCGCATCCCGCATGTATTTGTCATCATGCGTCCAGTTCCGGTAAACGATTTCATGCTCTCCGGAATCGAGCTCATGCTGCCTAGCCGGGAAACACAGCAACCAATCCGAGTCATCCTCAACCGCTTTCATGAATTCATCGGTAATCAGACACGAGAGATTGAACTGTCGCAGTCTGCCATCCTCGCGCTTGGCACGAATAAAGTCGCTGATGTCCGGATGCGAGATATCGAAGGTTGCCATCTGGGCTCCCCGACGTCCTCCGGCCGAAGAAACGGTAAAGCACATCGCATCAAAAATATCCATGAACGACAGCGGTCCTGAAGTCTGCGCACCGGCCCCGGTGACCAGTGCGCCTTTCGGTCTCAAGGTCGAAAACTCATATCCGATACCGCATCCGGCCTTCAGGGTGAGTCCCGCCTCACGAACCGATTCCAGAATTCCTGCCATGGAGTCGGGGACGGTACAGGAAACCGTGCAATTGATGGTGCTGGTTGCCGGCTTGTGCTCGAGCGCCCCGGCATTCGAGACAATGCGACCGGCTGGGATTGCCCCGTTCTGCAAAGCCCAGACAAACTTTTCACGCCAGAATTCCCGTTTATCCTTTTTCTCGCTTCCGGCCAGTGCTTCGGCAACCCGTTCATGGGTTGACTGAATGTCCTGATCGACCGGTACTCCATATTTGGTCTTTAGTCGGTACTTCGTGTCCCAGATATCCATTGAGGTGTTCTGCATGGGGACCGACAGCCCGGACTCTTGCAGGTCTCCCTGATCCTCCACCAGTTCAAGACGTGATGTTTTTTGCATGTAGCTAATCCTGTTCTCTTGCAGGCATTTGGTTAATGACGATCACTCAGTCCTCTCCAAGAATGTAGAGGGTCCCGCAATAGGGACATCGTTCTCGTCCAGTTTCTTCAATGGGCAAGTACACCTTCGGGTGTGAATCCCACAATCGCATGTTCGGCATCGGGCAGTGAAGCGGCAAATCACCTGGCGTGATTCGAACAACCCTATGTGCATTGGGCACACCCGGGACAGAATCGCTCATGCCTGCGGTTTGCGTTTCAGACATACGTCAACCAGTCACGGTACTCCGGAATTCTGCCATAGCAGGCATCAAAGTACCGGGATTGAATCCGTTCGGTGACCGGACCTCTATGGCCGCTGCCGATCTGCCTGTTATCCAGCTCGCGGATCGGCGTGACCTCTGCAGCCGTTCCGGTGAAGAAGGCCTCATCCGCGATATACACTTCATCCCGGGTAATCCTTTTCTCAATCAACTCGTATCCCTCGTCGCGGATAATCCTGAACACTGCTTTACGGGTGACTCCATCCAGGGCCGAAGCCAAGTCCGGCGTATAGATTACGCCATCTCGAACAATGAACAGATTCTCGCCCGCGCCTTCCATGACGTATCCATTGGTATCAAGCATCAGCGCTTCCTGATAGCCATCCTGCAAAGCCTCGTGCAGCGCCAGAGTGGAGTTGACATAGTGGCCATTGGCTTTCGCCCGGCACATGTTCACATTCACATGAAGCCGGTTGATCGAAGATACCTTGACGCGAATACCGCTATTGAGACTCTCCTCGCCAAGGTAGGTGCCCCACTCCCAGGCAGCCACAATGACATGCACCTTGAGATTGTCAGCCCGCAGACCCATGCCTTCAGAGCCGTAGAAGATCATCGGTCGAACATAGCATGACTCGAGTCCATTCTGGCGAATCGCTTCAATCTGGGCATCCTGTATGGCTTCACGGTCAAACGGGATTTCCATGCCCAGAATGTGTGCCGATTCAAACAGGCGCCGCGTATGCGCCCGGAGGTGGAAAACTGCAGTCCCCTGATCGGTCTTGTAGGCCCTGACACCCTCGAATGCACCCATGCCGTAATGCAGCGTATGAGTCAAAACGTGCGTTGTCGCCTCTCTCCATGGCACCATTTGACCATCCATCCAGATAACACCGTCTCGATCACTAAACGACATATTTTGGTTCCATTTGACACTTCCAGCTGACCTCAAAGATTATAAGACACTTCAATTCGAAAATATCATTACATCCCGTTTAATTTTGCAAAAGTTCCAAAAAAATTCCCTGCATCCGCTGCTGCCCAAAGCCGAGATTTTTGAAGCGGGTTTTCCGGCTTGATGCTGGATTCTGTGGGCCTCAAGCGGTACATTTTCAGTTTTATTAATGAGATAAGGCCGCATGGAAATGCGAATGCATGACAATTCAGGAATTTTTAGATCTTTGACAGGACGCATCAGCAAACTGAAATTGCTCTTGCATCCGGCTACAATCAAATTTCCCATAACCCTCGGTACCCAGATACGGAATTCCAGACAATTCCCTCAACCTTGCATGAGCGAGCAGACAGCAGAAAACGAGACGCAAAAACTATCGGTGCGGATTCATCAGGGCATTGACGAGATTCCGCCCGAAGCCTGGGATGGCATGCTGAGAAACGATTATCCATTCCTCAAACACCGGTATCTGCTGGCCATGGAACGCCATCAATGTGTCGGTGAAGAAGTCGGCTGGATACCGCGGCATGTTGCCTTGTACGAAGAATCCAGACTCGTGGCTGCCATGCCGCTTTATGAAAAACACAATTCGTGGGGCGAATTCGTGTTTGACCATGCCTGGGCCGACGCCTATCACCGCTATGGCCAGCAGTATTACCCAAAACTGGTCAATGCGATTCCGTTCACGCCCGCAACCGGCCCGAGAATCATCAGCCAGAAAGGGCGGGGCTCGATGGATGCGCCAATCCTGCTGGAGGCCATAAATTCAATCATGGAACGTCACGGGTACAGTTCCCTGCACTGCCTGTTTCCGGATCAGGTCGATCAAGAGCGGCTGAATACCCATGATGTGCTGATCCGTAGCGACTGCCATTTCCAATGGCATAATCATGGCTATGCTTCGTTTGACGATTTCCTTGACGGACTCAAGTCCAAGAAGAGGAAAAACATCCGCCAGGAACGAAGAAAGGTCTCGGAAGCCGGACTCTCCATACGCTGGCTTGCCGGCCATCAGACCACAGGCAAAGACTGGCATGACTTCCATGAAGTATATAATCGAATCTACCAGCGCAAGTACGGCATGCCGGCATTCAACCTTGAGTTTTTTCTGGAGATTGCAGACACTATGTCGGATCAGGTTATTCTGGCGTTGGCTGACCATCAGAAATCGGTTGTCGCTGGCGCTCTCCTGTATCGCGATGAAAAAACCCTCTATGGCAGAATCTGGGGGAGCCGTCAAAGGATTGACTCCCTTCATTTTGAGCTTTGCTACTATGCGGGGATCGAATACTGCATTCGCGAGGACCTTTCAAGCTTCGATCCCGGAGTTCAGGGCGAACACAAGATTGCCAGAGGTTTTGTTCCTACCCGGACCCATTCCCTGCACTGGATTGCCAGCCAGCCATTCAGGAGGGCCATTCGTGACTTTCTCCAGCGCGAGCATCATGGGGTTCAAAGCTACATGGACAGGATTGACAGCCATACTGCCTACGGGGCCCGTACTTCATGAGTGATTTGTATGCCTCGCGCGGGCCATTCATGCCTCTCGGCCACAATACCCAGCCAGACAACGGTCATGTACTGGTTTTGCTGCAGGCGACTTTTCTATGCCTGCTGATACTGGGCATCGTCATCTACAAGTCAAACACCATTCCCACCAGGATTGCCAATGAGGCCAGCCAGCAGCTAAAGCCGTATCCCAGACTGGCATCGGTGGCTGACGTGCGTGGCCGTACTATGGTCCTGCAAGGCACGATCCATCCCTTTCCGGGCATGGACGAAGTCATTGGTCAACTCGCTACCATCGAAGGATTGCGCCGACTGGACGACCGGCTGGTCAGACTCGATATCGCCCCCCCGTATGTTCATTTGATACGAGACAAGGAGTCGATCATCCTCAGCGGCACGCTAAACCAGGAAGATTTCGATTCGGTGATTTCGCAAATCCATACCGCTTTTCCCTACCATACCCTTCGGCACCGGGTTCAAATCGAAGATAAAGTCGGGAAACCATTGTGGCTGGAAGGTCTCGCGAAAAGCCTGCACGCGCTTGACTCCGTTGAAGACCTTGATGTCAAGGGCTGGCGAAGCCGGCTGCAGCTGAATGGCAAGATTTCCGGTAGCGGCAGTCAGATGCTGGTTCGAACCATGGCGGCATCGCTTATCCATCAGGTTGAGATTGAAAATCGGATTGTCGAGCAGGCATCGACTGATCGTCCGAAGCTGTCACTGAGTGCAAACCAGGATATCCTTGAATTGTATGCGACAGTGCCCAGCTTGGAAATGGCCAACCAATTCCAGAAGACCGCTGAAGATGTTTTTGGGCTGGCTGTCGGAAGAATAGAGCTCGCCCCCAATCTTGTTGACGATCAGGCTCTGTCATCCATCTTGTCCCTGCTGCCCGAACTGGCATCGATAAAAGACCTGCGCTTGATGAATGACGGCAGCAGGTATGTTATCTGGGGTGAGGTTTCAAGCTCCAGTCGTCTGGAAAGGATTTCACGGCGCATCAGCGAACTGGAGTTGGGTAGTGCCATTGACATTAGGATCGATGTTCACGAGAGCAACACGCCGGCCATGCTGACCATGCTCCGTTACAACAAGCAGATAACGCTATCCGGAAATCTGCCGAGTTCCTTTGCCCGTGATCGACTGCTCCAGTCAACACGGGAAATCTTCGCAACCAGGATTGTCGAGTACTCGCTGGATATTCAGCAACAGGTCGATTACTCCGCCTGGATTGAGGTCTGGCCTGAGGTGATACAATCCATTCCGCTTGACGTTTTTGGCATTGCGGTAAACGGTTCCAAGATTTTCCTGACCGGCATGCCGGAATCGGAAGAGCAGAGTCAGGGCATTGCACTTCGCATCGGTGAGCTGCTGCCAGACTATCAGGTCTACAACTGGATGCGTACATCGCCGCCCTGATCCCGAAAAGCAGAGAGCGTGCAGGTCTTCTTCTACCTGGACAGATTCCACAGATTTCCTTACCGCCTGTTTATTCCCTGTAGCCGTATTGCTCAATCGACCGACCATTTCATGAACGCATCCACCCTCCAAAGCATGACGGGATTTGCCAGAGGCCGGTCTGAATCGGCTGATCAGAGCTTTGTCTGGGAAATTCGGAGCATCAACCACCGCTATCTTGATATCGCCTTCAAATTGCCGCCTTCCATGCGCTCTCTTGAAGTGCGCATTCGTGAAATAGTGCATGAAGTGATTCACCGCGGCCGAATCGAGATATCCCTGCAGACCTACAATATCTTCAGCGGCAGTCTTGACGACCTGAATCGGGACAGTCTGGATGCTCTGGCCAGCCTGATGTCATGTGTACACAAGAGGCATCCGGATCTGCTTCCCGGCAGTGTTTCCGACTTGCTGAGGTGGCCGGGTGTTGTGCCGGAAGAAACGGTCGGGGATGGCAGCGAAGACCTCCCGGGGTTCCGTGCTACTCTTGATCAATTGGTCATCAGCCGTGTGGATGAGGGTGCCCGGCTATCCCGAGTCATTCAGGAGAAACTGGAGCAGTGTCTGTCCGTGATCGATGCTCTGCAGCAGGAACTCCCTGCTATTGAGGAACGGACCAGACAAAAACTGGAACGACGCATTGCCGAGATTCAAGGCGAGGTCGAACCTGAACGCATTGCACAGGAAATTGCCCTGTTGCTGATCAAGAACGACGTCACTGAAGAGCTGGACCGGCTAAAGCTGCATCTGGAAGAGTCGATTTCCCTGTTGAAAGGCGGTGGTCCAGTTGGAAGACGCCTCGATTTTTTGATGCAGGAACTGAACCGAGAAGCCAATACTCTCGGAGCCAAATCCGTAAACACGACTATGACCAAGGCCTCAATTGACCTGAAAATGCTGATCGAGCAGTCACGGGAACAGATTCAAAATCTGGAGTAGCCTAGCAACCTCCCAATCCCATCATGCCAGAGGAAGTCACCAGCCCGAAAATTCTGATCCTGTCTGCCCCTTCAGGTGGCGGCAAGACCAGTCTTGCCCGGGCACTTGTCAAGGGTCGGAGCGATGCGGAGATTGCCGTATCCCATACCACTAGAGAAGCCCGCCCCGGAGAAATTGATGGAGTTCATTATCGGTTTGTGGATTCCGGCACCTTTGGGAAGCTGATTGATGAAGATGCGTTCATTGAACATGCTTCGGTATATGGAAACCTGTATGGCACATCCCGTACAGCGGTCAATAGCCTGCTGGAATCTGGCAGGCATGCGATTCTGGATATTGACTGGCAGGGTGCTCGCGCTGTCAGAAAGTGCTACCCTCAGGCAGTCTCAGTCTTCATATTGCCGCCTTCAATCCATGAGCTTGAGCAGCGACTGAGAGAACGTAATCAGGATAGCGAAACGGTGATTCGCCAGCGCATGGACAAGGCCAAGGAAGAATTGAGTCATCAGCATGAATTTCAGACGGTACTGGTCAATGAAAATTTTGATGAGTCGGTTGCATGTTTAAATCGAATACTCGGCTCACCTGATTTTAAGTAGACGGTATGGTTTATCCCCGCATGGTGGTAGCGTGAGGCGCCAATAAAATTTTCTCGTAGCCGAATGAAACACAAAGACGGCGAGAGGGCTATGGTTCATTCTCTGTACATTTGACTAATTCACCTGGGATTTCCGGTGCCTTTACAGTGCTGGCTACCGGATTTTGCTTATCAAGGCAATGCCTAGCACCATGTGCTGGCTTGGAATTCAACATGGCTGCAACGCGGTGTCATGCTTTTCGCTGACTGCGTGCCTGCACAAGATCATAGCTTACCTGCATCCGCATCCAGTGCTCGGCAGTGCCCCAGCCAATATCCTTCAGAGCTAGTGCCATACTTGCCGATACTTATGCCTTGCCGTTCCGCAGACACGAAAGTGTTCCCCATAACGTTCCAGCCCGTATCTTCCATGCTCTCTCGGGGAGTTCACCAAGATGCGAGGGCCTTTCATCAACCCCACCAGATCGCCCGAAATATTTTTCATAGTCATTCACTAATATTCCGCACCTCTGACCGAACCCGTACTTCAAGGCTACTGGATCGATTGCTCAATGCGCCTTAAACGAGTTTGGGCGGAAAGACTCACCTGGTGATTGGGAAAGCGCTCAAGAACACTACGGAAAGTGTTTGCCGCATCAGTGTATTCTCCAACATCATAATAAATATACCCAATCTTCAGCATTGCATCCGGCAGTCGGTCACTATCCGGATAGTTCTCGGCAATCAGCTTGAATCCATCCAGTGCCTGTTCGTATTCCCGATTCAGGTAGAGGGCTTCCGACATCCAGAAATACGCGTTATCCGCAAGGTGACTTGTCGGCCAGGTTTGCGCAAGCTGTCGGAAATCGTTGATTGCTTCCTCGTACCGGCTCTGTTTCAATTGTTCAATCGCCTGATCGTAAAGATCCTGCTCTGCAACGCTTACGACATCTGTGCCATCGACCTGAGAATTGATATCTTGTGTCTCTTCGCCCGGTATGGCTGTTCCTGCTTGATCAGGGCTGCTGACAGCAATGTCATCCGGTATCTGCATGGTTCCATCTGGAATGACCAGGACCTGCGTGGCCTCAGTACCGGAACTTGCTTCAAGGCCGGTTTGTTGTCCCTCCTGCAAAGATGCGGTTTGCTGAAGATCCGCAATAGGAATGCTTTCGAGATCAGTCAGCCGCCTGTCAATGTCCTGAAACAAGTCTGACTGACGGCGCTCCGTATTCTGGTTTTCGAATTCCATTTCCTCAACACTGTTTCTCAGCAGTTTGAGCTCTGCCTTGATTTCATTCAGTTGATTGAGGATATGCAGTAGCTCATAGGTGGTGCCGGAGGTACTGGATGGCTGCTCCGTCGGGCTCGGTGTCTGTGCAGCATTTGTCTGATCCACAACGGCCTGTGCGGATGCGGCCGGAGCCAGCCCCAAGCCCAGCAGCGAGACAAGAATAAGCAGTGCCCGGTTCAGACGACAACCGGCAATTTGCAGCCGGGCACTGTTGATGCGGATGACCGCGATCATGTTTCCTGTCAATACAAGATTTCCACTCGGCGATTCTTGGCCCAGGCCTCTTCATTGCTCTCCAGCACAGCCGGCTCCTCTTCGCCATATGAAACCAACTGAATTCGATCCAAGCCGATACTGTAAACTTGCATCAAATCGGCAACCGCCTGAGCACGTTCCTGACTCAGTGCGAGATTGTATTCCCGGGTGCCCCGCTCATCAGCATGACCTTCAAGTACAATGTTCCAGTCCTGATTCTGGCTCAGTACCAAGGCATGCGCAGCGATAATCAACTGAACCTCCTGGTTCAAGTTGCTGCTGTCGTATTCGAAATAGACAACCCTGGGAATATTGGTCACCTCCTCGCTGGACTGACCACCCTCTAAATCCGAGCTTCCAGATTCCCCTGAACCTATACCGGTTGTGGTTGCACTTTGATCATCGACCGAGACTTCGGTTTCGGTTGCCGCAGTTGAAGGTTCATCTTCAGCCGGCTTTTGCGGTGTTGAACATGCAGTGATGAAAAGTGCACTCGCCAGCATAAGAGTTAAATGAATATTGTTTAGTCGCATGTTGTTTTCTATTGATTGAATGAAATAGGTGACCAGGTCGGTTCTCGGTACGCGCCATCTTCGTATTTCAAGAATCGCTGTACCTGACCATTAACTGAAATCGTTGATAATCTAGACTGATTTCCGACAGTTGTGGCAAAAACCAGCATATCCCCGCTTGGTGAAAAGCGAACAAACTCTTCCTCACCCGCTGTCGACAATTCCGTTACAGTTCCACTTCCGTCTCCAACGGAGTATAACCCAATTTTGTAGCCATTGCCTTGATTTGTAATCATTGCAATGTGTTGCCCATCAAGAGAAAAAGTGGGGCCGGCGTTGTAACTTCCGTCTCTAGTCAGCCGTGTAGGCTGTCCACCGTGTGCCGGCACACTGTAAATATGGGGTCTTCCCGCTCGTCCGGAAGTAAAAATCAGGGTATCGCCATCCGGAGACCATGTAGCTTCTGTATCGATGGCAGTATGGCGAGTGATTCGCTTCGCTAGTTTCGTGGCGATGTCGTAGACATAAATTTCCGGGTTGCCGTCCCGAGAGAGCGTCAAGGCCAGTTTTCTTCCATCGGGGGACCAGGATGGCGCAGTATTCAGTCCTTCAAACTCATTGACCGCCGTTCTTTCACCGGTCCAGACATTCTGGATAAAGATCCGGGTCTTGTTGTCCTCAAGTGATACATAGGCTATCCGGCTGGCATCGGGGGACCAGCTCGGCGACAGAATTGCATACGGAGATTCAAGAATGGTTTTGGGATTCCAGCCGTCGGAATCTGCAATCTGCAGCCGGTACGTTTTTCCTTCTTCGGTGGACCGGACGTTGACAAAGGCAATGGCTTTATCGAAGTCGCCGGGGCGCCCGATCATTTGTTCGTAAATGGCATCAGAGATCTGATGTGCTGCCTGACGCATGTTATTCGTTGGAACCACGAATTTCTTGCCAACCAGCTGCGTTTCGCTAAACACGTCAAGCAGCCGAAAACGTACTTCATATCGATCATTGCCGAGATTGACGATATTGCCAATCACCAGAACCTCAGACTTGATCAGTCTCCAGTCCCGAAAATTGACCTCGTTCAGCGCATCTGGTCTTGACAGATGCTGTTCTTCGGGGATGACATCGAAGCGTCCGCTTGCCCGAAGATTGGATTCAATGATATCTGCGGGTTGAAGATTCGGATCAGGCAAGCCGTTTATCGAAAACGGCACGACCGAGATGGGGATGCCGGAGTAGGCGCCACCGGTTACCTCAATGGTCACGCCTTGCGCCCCAGCCGATTCGAGCCGGAATATCGACAAGACGATCATCAACCACCATGCTAGGCCATGTCCAATATGTTTTTGCCAGGTATACTTAGCCATCGGGGTTGAACAGTAGGTTGAATTCCTTGATGTAGTCATAGTATTTCGGATTTGATGGAAAAGGTAAAGGAGAAGCTTTATCGATGGCTACTTCCGCTGACCGGTCGAATTTTAGGTCTCCGCTGCTTTTTATGACTTCAGCCGATATTACCTCGCCATTAATGGAGACCCTCACTTTAATGGTCGCCTGCAGTCCCTGAATCTCTTGAGAGGGTCTTCGCCAGTTGTCTTCAATATCTTCAGCAATCAGGTCACGCAGACTCGACAGGGAACGTATCGCTTGCGATCTCAAGGCTTCTTCTTCCAATTCCTTGAGCAACTTCTCCTCCTCTGCTCTTTTGCTTTCTTCTTCAAGGCGCTTTTTCTCTGCCTCATCTTTTCGCTTGCGTTCTTCTTCGGCTTTCTTCCGTTCCTCCTCTTCCTTGCGCTTTCTCTCTTCCTCCTCTGCTTTTTTTCGAGCTTCCTCTTCTTCCTTCCGTTTTTTCTCTGCTTCCTCCTTGCGCTTGCGCTCCTCTTCTTGCTTGCGCTTTCTCTCTTCCTCCGCTATTTTACGAGCTTCTTCCTCTTTGATTTTTCGTTCTGCTTCCTCGGCTTTTTTGCGCTCCTCAGCCAGTCGCTCCTGTTCCGCCTGCTCGGCTAATTTTCGGGCTTCCTCCTGTTCGGCCCGTTGCCGTTCAGCCTCCTGAATTCTCTGCTGCTCCTGCTCTATGGCCAGCCTCTCTGCTTCTGCCTCGCGCTGTCTCTGCTCTTCGATCTCTCTAAAACGCTGTTCCTCCTGCTCCTTGATTAATGCTTGCCGGTTTTTGATTTCCTGAATTTCTTCCAGACTCACCGCGGCAGCCTCTATAGTCGGCGCTCGTTGAATCGGTTCCGGGTTTCTGGAGAAAGGCCACCATAAATCTGCAACCAGGAATGCAACAATCAAGCTGTGTATTGCCAGGCTGAAAAAAGCTGATCTCGTAAACCCAAGGAAACGCTTCAATCGTTCTACCATGCCATCTCAGGTTCCGGACGGGTCGGTAATGAGCCCAACCGAATCGACCCCGGCCTGTTGCAGCAATACCATCAGCGCAATAACTTCCGAATAGGCAACTCGACCGTCACCACGTACCAGAAAGGGAATATCCTGATTTCTCTCAAGCACCACTCGCGCCCTTCTCTGAATCTCCTCCGCAGTGGTGGGCTCATCGGTTTGACTGTCAAAATAATAATTACCGTTGATGTCGACAGTAACCACGAACGGTTCCTGTTCATCGGGGATGGGGTTGGCTGGTGCACTCGGCAACTCGACCTGGATGCCAGCCGTCAGGAGCGGTGCTGTGACCATGAAAATAATCAATAGCACCAGCATCACATCAATGTACGGAACCACATTGATTTCGCTCATGAGCAGTTTGCCTGATTTCCTTTTCACGATGCCCGCCCGTGCTTAACTGCTGCTCCTCACCTGCCTGGTGATAATGCTCAGGAATTCCTCCATGAATACCTCATACCGCCCGTTCAGCCGCTCGGCAGTATTGGCAAACTTGTTATACGCCATAACTGCGGGAATGGCTGCAAACAGGCCCATCGCGGTTGCGATAAGCGCCTCGGCAATGCCCGGCGCCACAGTGGCAATGGTGATTTGCTGCATACCGCTGATTGCCTGAAAAGAATGCATGATCCCCCATACGGTACCGAACAGGCCGACATAGGGACTGGTTGAACCGACCGTAGCCAGAAACGGCAAGTGGTGTTCAATCTTTACCACTTCGCGGCTCAGAGCCACACGCATGGCCCGATTGACGCCATCGAGCAATTGCGTTCGTTCTACATCGGGGTTTTTGGCGAGCCGACCGAATTCACCGTACCCCGCAAGGAATATATTGACAATGCCCTCAGGCTCATTGGGCATGTCGTTCCACTGCTGGTAGATCCGACTGACCTCTCCGCCTGACCAGAATTGATCCTCAAACAGGTCGGCCACCTTGTTCCATCTGCGAAACGAGGCAAATTTTCGATCAATCATGTACCACGACATGACCGAGACGATCAGCAGTATCAGCATCACCAATTGCACAGGAATGCTGGCGGCCAAGATTAAATCCAGGATCGAGTAATCCTGATGGTTAGGCAGTTCAATGGGCATCGGCCTTTCTTCGCATAAAGAGTTGCTTAAGTGTTCGGTCTCGCATAGTCAGTGTACAGGGGAAACGTGCTCAACAAGATGGTTCTTGAAAACAGTTATCAGGTGTCCAGGAATACGGCTAGGCCGCCCAGTCCGACAATCAACCGAGGCCAGATCCACCTCGCCTTCAACGAGCCGCTCCGAACCGCGCAATACCTGTTGCAGAAAACGAACTCTCGCTCCTTTTATCTGTTGCACTTTCAGATTCACCTCTATTTCATCATCGAGTCTGGCAGGAAGATGATAACGCAACCGAACCTCGGTCACCGCAAACAGTATTTTATCCTGCTTCATGATCTGGGTCAGGGGAAATCCATGAAAACGCAAGCAGGCATTGCGAGCACGCTCCAAATAACCGAGATAGTTGCCATAATACACAACACCCGCGGCATCGGTATCCTCGTAATTGACTTGTATTGTTATCGAAAACGGTTTTCTTGGTGCTGGCATGTTCGATTAGCCCGCCTTTTCATTCGCTTTAATCTGCATCCGGATCTACAAGATCATCCGTATCCAGGGGGATCAGTTCCTGCTGATAGTTGGCGATGTGTCTCGGTATCTCGAGTCCGAGGTGCTGCCAGGCTGAGCGGGTTGCCATGCGTCCTCTCGGCGTGCGCATCAAAAACCCGCGTTGAATCAGGAATGGCTCGACAATATCTTCGAGTGTCCCTCGCTCTTCCCCGATTGAGGCTGCAATGCTGTCGATGCCGACAGGTCCTCCGTCAAATTTCTGCATGATTGAGAACAGATAGTTCCGATCCAGTAGATCCAGACCAATGGTATCGACTTCCAGCATGTTCAGGGCAGAATCAGCGATTTTTGCAGTCAGCACGCCCTTGCCCTTCACTTCCGAGAAATCGCGGACTCTGCGCAACAGTCGATTGGCAATTCTTGGCGTGCCGCGCGAGCGGGCGGCAATGGACTTGACCCCGTCTTCTTCGAACTCGGTTTTCAGCAGCTGTGCTGATCGTTTGACAATCTGTGCCAGTTCTTCATCCGTATAGAATTGCAGGCGCTGCACAATCCCGAATCGGTCGCGAAGCGGGGAGGTTAACAGTCCCGCCCGAGTAGTAGCTCCAACCATGGTGAACGGTGGCAGGTTCAGTTTGATGGAACGTGCGGCCGGGCCCTCGCCAATCATGATATCCAGATAGTAATCCTCGAGTGCCGGATAGAGGATTTCTTCAATGCTTGGATTCAAGCGATGAATTTCGTCGATGAACAGTACATCTCCAGCTTCCAGATTCGTGAGGATGGCGGCCAGGTCGCCGGACTTTTCCAGTACCGGACCCGAAGTCTGTCTGAGCTTGGCCCCCATTTCGTTGGCGACAATATGTGCAAGGGTTGTCTTGCCGAGTCCCGGGGGGCCGAATACCAGTACATGGTCAAGTGCTTCTCCTCGTCCTCTGGCCGCCTGCATGAAAATGTCGAGCTGTTCTCGGGTTTTGGCTTGGCCGACAAACTCTTCCAGTCGTTCGGGGCGAAGGCTTTTTTCAAACAGGCGGTCCTCGGGCATTTCCGTTGCCGCTTCGGCAGCGAGGACTCGCTTCATGCCCAATTCATTCATTTTTCTGACAGCCAGGCAAGAGCGTTACGAATCAAATCGTCACGTGTTTCACTGGTTTCCCGGACTGCTGCAACCGCGGTTTCTGCTTCACTGGCCCTGAATCCGAGTGCAATCAGGGCACTGACTGCATCACGATAATCATTTGCATTCTCATCATCAGGCAGTTCCGAGCTATCGTCGACCTGCATTGATTTCAGCAGATCCTTCATTTCCAGAATCATTCGTTCGGCGGTTTTCTTTCCGATTCCTGGAACCCGGGTCAACAGAGCGTGATTTCGGTTACGTATGCATCCAAGCAATTCACCAATACTCAGAGTACTTAATATGGCCAGTCCAACTTTTGGCCCAATGCCATTGATCTTCAACAGGATTCGAAATAACTCTCGCTGGCTCAATTCGGAAAACCCGAACAGCAATTGTGCGTCTTCCCTAACTACCATGTGTACGAACAGGGAAACGGTCTCCCCTTCATCTGGCAAGTTATAAATGGTTGACATCGGCGCCTCGAGTTCGTAGCCCACGCCATTTACATCCACCAGCAGGTTGGGTGGTACCTTGTAAATCAGTCGACCATGCAGATATCCAATCATGACCAGAGTGTTATTGTTTAATCATGGGATTATATACAAGCGGTTTTTGCGTTGGGCCATATCCTGGCATATCATTCTATTCTTCAAGCGGCGTTATCATTCCACGATCAGTTCCGGGGCTACCATGCGATATTGCATATGACTCTTCAAAGGAAATATGGGAAGTCAGCCGATAAGCCGAGGGCTGTCCTGGTTAGCCATTCATCCGTGAGGTCTGTTGCCGAGCGTCTCAAGCGACTTTCCCGGATCCGATCCGACTTACATTTCAAGAATCCCCATTGGGCCTCCTGTTCCGGGTTGGATTTATCCTGTCATTAATCGTGCAACTACATCTTTTCCTGCAAGCCTGGAAACGGTATATTATCTGTTGCATGGACCATCGGTTCACACTGTGCCCAGACATAGCCGGGCACCCTGCCATCCGGAACCCGGACTTTCCTCAATACCAATAACTGATCCTGCAAATGCCTATCCAGCTCCCAGTCCTAATCCTATCACTGGGATTCAAAATATCAAGGCGGGCTAACCGGAGAAAATGCACGGGGAATCATGCATTCACATTTTCGCTGTATGGAACTTCCGGCCGGGTTCATGCCTGTTTCAACCGGGTCTGAACCTGGTGGGTATGGATATGGCAAATCGCACCACCCAGTGCATCGGCTTCATCCGAACCGGGCGTGAAGCGAAGTCCCAGAATGACTCGAACCATATGCTGCACCTGCTCCTTTTTTGCACTGCCGGTTCCAACCACTGCCTGCTTGATCTGCAGAGCAGTATACTCAACAATCTCACATTTGCGAGTCACTGCAGCGCAAATGGCACTGCCTCGTGCCTGTCCTAGCACCAGCGCTGAACTGGGGTTTTTAGCAAAAAACACTTCTTCGACCGATATCACGTCGGGAGAGTATTCATCAATCATCTGCCCGACGCCCTCATAGATCATACCCAGTCGAATCGGCAGAGGCCTCCCCGCCAGCTTGATCGTGCGGCAGTTGATGTATTGCATCTCGCCCCGATCCTCGTCAATAATACCCAATCCGGTTTTTTGTGATCCGGGATCAATTCCGAGCACACGCATCATTCGACCTCGCCCATGCTCAAATTAGTGAAGACATCCTGGACATCGTCCAGCTCTTCCAGAGCATCAATCAGAGTAGCAACCTGTTGGGACTGCTCAGGACTCACCTGAACCTCACTGGCCGGACGCTGGATGACCTCTGATATCTCCGGGACCAGCCCGGCATCCTTGAGTATCTCGGCAATCTGATGGCAGGTATCGGGTGATGTTGTGACCTCGACCATGCCTTCGTTGCTGTCAACATCGTCTGCACCAGCCTCTATCGCCAGATCGATAATTTTCTCCTCGTCCTCATTATCGGAAAAGACCAGAACGCCTACTCGATTGAACAGGTAGGCGACTGATCCATCCGTTCCCAGATTGCCGCCGTATTTGGAAAACGCATGGCGGACCTCGCTAACGGTTCGATTTCGGTTGTCGGTGGTACATTCGACCAGAAATGCCACCCCGCCTGGTCCGTACCCCTCGTAGCGTATTTCCATCAAATCAGCGCCATCCTCGGAGCCGGCCCCCCTCTTGATGGCTCGATCAATGGTATCGCGAGTCATGTTTGCGGCCAACCCCTTGTCGATCGCGCTGCGCAGTCTTGGATTTGAGTCGGAATCCGCCCCGCCCAGTCTGGCAGAAACGGTAATTTCCTTGATCAGCTTGGTAAAGACCTTGCCACGCTTGGCATCCTGTGCGGCCTTTCTGAACTTGATATTAGCCCACTTGCTGTGTCCGGCCATGGTTTCTTGTTGGTTGCATCAAGAGATAGTTGAGGGCTTGTCGATGGATCTGTAATTATCACCACGGAATACGCACAATGCGGACTTCATCATACCATCACAAAGCCGCTTTCGCTATTTTTCTTCTGATTCGTGCTGATCGAAAGGGAGGGGCAGCAGTTAGACAGCGATATCGCCGCTTCAATTACACCCTGTAGATCCAGGCATATTCAGGTGGACGGAATCGACTTGATGCGCAAGCCTAATTCATTTAGTTGCTCACGATCGACCAGACCCGGTGCTTCAGTCAGCATACAGGATGCCCGCTGGGTTTTCGGAAAAGCGATCACGTCCCGAATCGAGTCGACTCCGCACATCATGGCTACAAGACGATCCAGGCCAAAGGCAATACCGCCATGAGGGGGAGCTCCATACTTGAAACTCTCGAGCAAAAATCCGAACTTCTGCTCGGCATCTTCAGGTCCGATGCCGAGCAGATCAAAAACTTGCTGCTGCAAGTCCGGACGATGGATTCGCACAGAACCACCGCCAATCTCAGCGCCATTCAATACCAGGTCATACGCTCTGGACAACGCGTCCCCCGGCTGGCTGCCAAGCGTGTCAAGATATTCTTGCTTGGGAGCCGTGAAGGGGTGATGCAGCGAATGCCAGCGCTTTTGATCCGCATCCCATTCAACCAGGGGGAAATCTACGACCCAAAGCGGCCTCCATGGCGCATCCGAATCAACCAGTTCCAGATCCATGGCGATTCTGGTACGAAGTGCAGCAAGCGAGTCGTTGACAACCTTCCGGGCATCTGCCCCGAAGAAAATCACATCGCCTGCCTGCACGCCTGTCCGGGTGATGATTTCATTCAGCACATCATCCGGCAAAAATTTCAAGATTGGCGACTGTAGCCCTTCCCGGCCCTGTGAGATGTCGTTAATCCTGATATAAGCCAATCCACCAGCCCCGTACTTTGCAACAAATTCGGCATAACTATCGATCTGAGAACGGGTAATGACCGAGCCATTGGGCACTGCGAGCGCTGCAACTCGACCATCGGGATTATTGGCGGGATTAGCAAATACCTTGAATTCAACCGCCTTCATGACATCCGTCAATTCAGTCAGCTCAAGCCCAATTCGTAGATCCGGTCGATCCGTGCCAAATCGCAGCATCGACTCCTGATAACTGAATTTTGGAAAGGGTTCAGGCAGGTCAGCATCCAGTACCGTCTTGAACAGAGACCGGATCATGGACTCGCATAACTGCATGATCTCTGGCTCTTCCATGAAGGACATTTCCATGTCGAGCTGGGTAAATTCAGGCTGTCGGTCGGCCCGTAAATCCTCATCGCGAAAACACCGGGCAATCTGGTAATAACGTTCAAATCCCGACACCATGAGCAACTGCTTGAACAGCTGGGGCGATTGGGGCAATGCAAAAAAGTGCCCCGGACTAGTGCGGCTCGGCACCAGATAGTCTCTGGCTCCTTCCGGGGTTGATCGAGTCAGGATAGGGGTTTCAATCTCCGCAAACTCGCGGTCTTCAAGATACCTCCTGAGACTGGATACAATTTGATGCCGCATGCGAATGGCCTGCTGCATCGCAGGCCGGCGAAGATCAAGATAGCGATACTTGAGACGGGTTGGCTCGCCAATTTCCGTTCCGTCCATTTGAAACGGCAAGGATTGCGACTCGTTAAGAATCTCGATGGCATCCGCCAACAGCTCAATCCTGCCAGTTGAAAGGTCAGGGTTAACGGTTCCTTCCGGTCGCGGCCTCAGTTTGCCGTGAACCTCGATCACAAATTCGCTGCGACAGGTCTCGGCCGTCCTGAAGGTCTCCGAAGACTCCGGATTTGCAACGACCTGCAGCTGGCCTGAACGATCGCGAAGATCGATAAAGATTACTCCACCATGATCGCGGCAATTGTGTACCCAGCCTTGAACAGTGACGAGCTCGCCGATTTGCTGTTCACCGAGCCGACCGCATAAACGTCTCATGATTTGAATACGATTCTGTGGGTAAGTACTGGCCAGCTAGGCAGCAGATGTCGCGCTTTCGGCCGGTTTGGCCGGCTTATCAGAAGAGTCTTTCCCAGACTCTGTCTTGGCCGGTTCTGGAGTATCCTTGACAGACTTGTCGCTCTTTTCCTTGCCGCTGTTCTTGAAATCGGTTTCGTACCAGCCGCTGCCCTTCAATCGAAATGCAGCAGCGGTCACGAGCTTTTTCAATGTAGCCATTTCACAGACCGGACATTGAATTAGCGGTTGATCCGATATCTTCTGCAAGACCTCCAGTTTATGACCGCAGTTGGTGCATTGATATTCATAAAATGGCATGGATTTTTTCGCAAAATTTCAAAGTGGTGGATTATAGCCGAATGTTTCGATATCGGCAGCATGTTAATTTGGGTGCTCCGCCAACCTCGTTGACAAGGAAAACTTGAAGAAACTGCCCATCATCCGTCCGGGGAATCATGATGGCATGGCAGCCAATTTTTCCATGAGTTTTGACAACGAAATCATCCGTACATCATCGCCGATAGGATATTCGTCACTTCCTCCATACACGACATACTTGTGTGTTGCCCCTGCATCGTTAAAGGTTTGCCTGAAATGCTTGCCAAGTTTTGGAGCGAGACCATATTTGATTTCGATTCCCCATAGCTGAGCGTTGGGCATTTTTATGACGAGGTCAATTTCTGCCCCTGCGGCAGTGCGGTAAAAATAGGTTTCTGCAAGGGGCGGAAGGACAGAATGGATGTTTTCAATGACAAAGCCTTCCCAACTCTTGCCAAGAATGGGGTTAGTCAGCAGCTCAGAGTAATTTCCAATGCCCAGCAGACGATGCAAGATGCCGCTATCTCGAACATAATACCGAGAGGATTTGACCAATCGCTTTTTGACATTTGCATGCCACGGCCGCACTCGACGAACCAATAGCAAGTCAATCAGAATATCGATATAGAACTTGACGGTTTTATTGTCTACTTCCAGATTATTTGCGAAATTGCTGAAATTTATTGTTTCACCCTGACAGTGAGCGAGCATCGTCCATAACTGTCGCAAGCGAGTGGCTGGAACGGTAAAGCCCATTTGGGGTATATCCCGTTCCAAGTAAGTGCGAATCAAATCTTCAATTCGGCGCATAGCCAATCTCTCATTCTTTGCAAGGTAGTTGTTTGGAAAAGTGCCGCAAAGCCAAAGCTGGCGTGTATTCTCTTGACCCGTTTCAATGATGTTGAGTCCAGCCATGTCAAGGTAGCTGATTCTGCCGGCAAGACTTTCAGAAGACTGGCGTTGTAAATTCATGGAAGCCGAACCCAGCAAAAGAAACATCCTGCCTTCCTTGCCAAGTTGACGATTGTTGTCGATGACACCCCGTAAAATTCCAAATAAATCAGGGGCACGATGTATTTCATCAAGAATGATTAGTCTATCGGCATTCTCATGAAAAAATTTCTCTGGGTCGGTTAAGGCGACTACATCTTTGGGAGATTCAAGATCAAGGTATATCGATGGCATTCGAGCAGACAGTTCTTTCGCCAGAGTTGTTTTTCCAACTTGCCGCGCTCCAAGAAGAACAACGGCAGGCGTCAACTCAATGTCATCAATAAGCTTTTCTAATATTATTCTGTCAATCATACCTTGTATTATAAGAGACAAACTCCAAAAATACAAGATATATCCTTGCTCCAAGTTTCCATGTAAAGATTGGCATGAGTTTGTTGGATTCAGACTGGTTCCGGGACAAGAAGTTCCTTGTTTACTTCTCCTGACTCTATTTAACCCACTGTTATAAATATTTATTCATGACAAGAACTAGCTGAACCGAAATTCTTTTCTTCTGATTTATGCATGATCTAACCAAGCTAGACCATATATCTTTCAAAGGCTATCTTTAATCTGGTCTTGTTCTAGAAAAGCAAGAGACTCAAGCTTCACTGAGAAATTTGCCAAATAAGTCACTTGAGGAATTCCAATTCCTGAAACTCCCCGAGAGCCCCCATAGTCAACTTGAAGCGGGATTTCACCTGACTCGTGCTGCTTGTGGAGTATGTGATGGTGTATGCATAGACTTCATCGTTCACGAGCTCTACCACACGGTCTACAATTTCTTTTGCATTGTTGTCGACCGTCTTCTCTCGCATAACGGAGAATAATGTCGAGAAAACATCGAAGAGAGAAATATTGATGACCGATTTGCGGTTCACCTTTTCCATCGCCATGGATCTTCGAAAAGCATGTTTCCCGAAGAGAACATGGTTATTGCGCATGGAGAGGCAGAACCGTTTTTCCAGACGCTCGAGATGTCCCTCGTCCTTATCGTTCAGAAATACAATGGCGCTTGCGAGAAATTCGTCCATATCTCCATTATGGTATGCATCCGAACCTAATACATGAAATGCTGCAAAACGGTTCACAGCCTCCCGGTCTCGCATGGTCTTACTATTCAGTGAACGTCCTGTAGCTTCAAGAAACTCGTCACGCTTGACCATCCTGGATAACCATTGTGTGCCGACACCATTATAGAGCGCATTACGCATCTGTTGACGAGTCAGGGCGGAACCACTGTTTACCCGATCGAAAATGTCCAGTTTGGCTCGGGGCGGTGCATTATTGTCGAGTATGCAGAACGACAGTTGAGTGTCCTCGACACGTTCCTGTAGATTAATATGGAGATCAGAGTAACGCTTTCCGTCAAGTGGATAGCCGTTTCCTAAGCCAGTGAGCCGCAATTTGTCCTGAATGAATCGGACGAAGGTAGTGAGTCTTTGCAACCCGGTCCACCACTGTTATACGCCCATCAATGCCTTCTGCAACATACAGAACCGGAAGGTGAATACGCATGATACAACTCTCTATAAGCTTGGACTGGCGCACTGGCCCCCATACGAAGTCACGTTGGAAATCAGGGTCCATAAGATATCTATCGCCCTTTATGCGTTTGACGACCTCCCCGACCGTGCGAGTTTCAGAACGGACCATGATGTCATCAAGCGGGTAATCGGTTGTTTTTAAATCGTCTGCCCCCCGAGACCTTCAATTTTTTCTTCTGTAATGACAGTATCTTTCAATAGAAAGTCGTAAATGGGGTATTCGGGAACACAAGTACAGGTGCAAAGAGGGCGATTGCCCTTGAAAATGCACTGATTATTCAGCATCTGCGGGATGAGCCAGCACATCCATGCGCAATACTCGATCTCTCGCATCGCCAACCCACTCCAGTCCCGATTCACTGTCAAACAGATTGCCATTTTTGTCCACGCATCGCTCTCCAAACACGACCGCATCATTGACCATCGCATGACCTCGCATAAGCGTGTGCTTGAACAATAAACTGCGACTGATCCTGGCGCCCGCCTGCAAGTGGCATCCATGCGATATCCAGGTCGGACCCTGAATCACGCAGCCCGCTTCGACCCGGGAGTTTGAACCAATATAGACCGGTCCCTCCAGCAACACCTGATCCCAGTCAATATCCACATTCAGGCCTACCCATATTTTCGGCAACACTTCAGTGCCCGGCATGTTCACGCCGCGAATGGACCCGCGCATAAGCTGCTGGTTGATCGCCCAGTAATCGCTGAGCCGCCCAATGTCCAGCCATCGAAACGGCATGTTGATGGCTCCGAACGGGACTTTTCTCCTCAACAGGTCCGGCAGCAGGTCGGAGCCAATGTCATACACCTTTCCGGATGGAATATAGTCGATGATCTCGGGTTCAAAAATATAAATCCCGGTACTCACCAGGTCCGAACGCGCCTCTTCAAGCAACGGCTTTTCCTGAAACGAGAGAACTTGACCCGAATCTGCCACATCAACAACACCGTAATTGGGGATTCGGTGCTCTTCGACCTGCTTGACAACAATGCTGGCCTTGTTTCCTGACTGCCAGTGCTTGCGCAGCATTTCCGTCAGGTCCAGATCAATAATGGCATCTCCACAGACGACAATGAAGGTGTCGTCAAACACCCCGCCGAATTCCTGGATACGCTTGATTCCACCGGCGGAACCAAGAGGTTCCGCATGCAATTCGCCATTCTGGATATGCCCTTCATAGGAGTAGCCGATATTGACCCCCCAACGCCGTCCATCAGCAAAATAGGATTCGATCGCCTCAGGCAAGTGGCTGACATTGACCATAATGTCCTTGATACGATGATTGAACAGCAATTCGATCAGGTATTCCATGACCGGCTTGCCAACGACCGGAATCATTGGCTTGGGAAGATCATACGTAAGCGGTCGGACACGCGTTCCCTCGCCGGCCGCGAGAATCATGGCTTTCATGTGAAGGCGTCATTAGAACTAGAGAAGGCAATCATGACATGACTCGGTCATGAGGTCCCGATATTATCGCGGTAATCCGGATCATAAAAAACCCCGGCGAGCCATTGGGCTGCCGGGGTTTTTCATCAGAAAGACGGTTAATCTACTAATCGTCGCCGCCAAAAATCCCGAATATGTGCAGCAGGCTCAGGAACAGATTGTAGATTGACACATACAAAGTGACTGTTGCCGAGATGTAGTTGGTTTCACCGCCATGCACGATCGCACTGGTCTGGAACAGGATCAATCCGGACATCAGCAAGATGAACATCGCTGAAACAGCCAGGCTCAGGGCCGGCATAGGCCAGATCAAGGTAACCAGCGCCGCAATGAAGGCGACCAGAATACCCGCCATCAGCATACCGCCAATAAAACTGAAGTCCTTGCGGGTGATTAGCACGTAGGCCGACAGGCCGGCAAATATAGCTCCCGTTCCGCCCAATGCTGTCGCCACCAGTTGGCCTCCGTTCGAGACGTTGGCGATGTAATAGCCAAGAATCGGACCGAGAGTAAGACCCATGAAACCGGTCAAGGCAAATACGAATAGCAGCCCCAGCGCCGAGTTTTGAAACCGGCTGGTCAAGAACAGCAACAGGAAATATCCGCCAATTGTCAGTAACGGGCCAAGCGGCGGCATATTCATGACCATGGCTATACCAGCGGTCAACGCACTAAACAGTAGCGTTGCCGAAAGCAGCATGTAAGTGTTCCGAAGCACACTGTTAATTTCAATACCGCTACCAGCCGATCGACTGATCGCAGTCTCATACCTATTCATTTCTACCTCTTAAATTAGCAAGGGGAACAATAATTTCAGAATCCAGACTTCCAGGAATGGCGGCATATCACCATCCGTGTATATCCAGGTATTCTATAATCTCAATGTAGTATCGTAAAGTGCATATTTCAAGTATTCGCAGATTCGCCGAACGCAAGGCCGTTCATTCTTGCACTAGCAGCCTTGCCTGAAAACGTCCTGCATTCTGTATTTTGAGCGCTTGATATTCACAAAATAACCGAGTAAACGGGATAATTTTCGGAATTATGCGTTTTTTGCAGGTATGATCAATATTCATGAATGCAATTCTTGAGTCCGAAACCCGCCAAGCCAAGGCCAAAGCTTGATCGTCATGGATTCAGGAGATTAAATCGTATGCCCGACCGTCGCCTGCAGGTTTTTTCTACCGTCGCAAAGCTGCTCAGCTTTACCAAGGCCGCAGAGGCGTTGCACATGACCCAGCCCGCGGTCACCTTCCAGATACGCCAGATGGAAGAATACCACAATACTCGATTGTTTGACCGCACCCACAATCGAATCACGCTCACTGAAACCGGACACACTGTCAAGCGTTATGCCGATCAAATTCTCGAGCTGTACAGGGAAATGGATACCGAAGTGCGCACCCAGATCGGCAATATGCAAAGCCCCATGATTATTGGCGCAAGCACTACCATTGGCGAATATTTTCTGCCGAAGATCATCGGCGAGTTTCAGGCGCGGTTCCCTGATGTCGTAGTCCGCCTCAGCGTGACCAATACCAATGGCGTAATCGACCTGATCGAAGAGAATGAAATTGACATCGGCATCGTAGAAGGCCCTATCACCAACAAAACCCTGTCAACCAAGCCCATCTGGGATGACGAACTGGTCGTGGCTTGTGCGGTTGGACACGATTTGAGCAAGCACAAGACCATCGATATCGGCAGTATTCTCGACTGCCCGTTCATCTGCCGCGAGGAAGGATCGGGCACTCGCGAGGTGATTAATGAACACCTTAAGCAGCTTGGTCATGACATGGATCAGCTGAATATCATTATGGAATTCGGCAGTCCAGAGTCAATCAAGAACGTAGTGGCGGCAGGACTCGGCATCACCATTATTTCCGTCGCCACCATGGAAAAAGAATTGGCACTTGGTACATTGTGCGCGATTCCGCTGGCAAAGCCGATCCTTCGCCCGTTCACGATCATCTATCAGCGTCAGCAGTTCAGGATGTGGGCAATGGGCGAGTTCCTGGAATTTGCACTCGATTACTGCCAAGCCAGGAAATTGTCAGAGCAGCAGGCATAGCCCGAAGGACGACAAGGCGGGCGACTACATCCCGGCAGCGGTTATTTTATTCAGCAAGATGGAACCGGTCCGTATATTCCGGTTTTCCAGTACATCATTGCCGATTGCCTGAATCCCCATAAAAATATCGTTCAGATTGCTCGCAATGGTGAATTCCTTGATGGGGTGCTGGACCTGGCCGCCCTCGACCCAGTATCCGAATGCTCCTCTCGAATAATCACCGGTCACCATATTGATGCCGAATCCGCTCAATTCGGTTACCAGGATACCTCGATCCATGGTCTCCAGTAATCCTTCAAGTCCGTAATCAACCGTACTGCTGACCATCAGGTTATGTACCCCTCCCGCATTTCCGGTTGTATTCTTGCCAAGTTTGCGGGCGGTATAACTGTCCAGAACAAAACTCGTTAACACGCCCTCATCTATGATGGTGTTGTTGCTGGTAGCTACTCCTTCACCATCATAATTGGCACTGCCTATTCCACGGGGCAAATGAGGATGTTCCTGAACGTGCATGAACTCGGGAAAAATACGCTGGCCCAGGCGATCATGCAGAAAGCTGGATTTCTTGAACAGTCCCGCACCCTGAATGGCTGATATCAGATGCGAAACCAGGGTCTGGGCAATCGGGGCCTCGAACACCACCGGATATTCCCCCGTAGGCAACTTGCGTGCTCCAATCCGGTTCACGGTTCTTTCTGCAGCTTTTCTGCCAACTGCTTCAGGTTCGGTCAACTCATCCGGTACACGTCTTGAGTCATACCAGTAGTCCCTTTGCATTTCGTCCCCTGTGCCCGAGATCACGCAACAACTGATACCGTGTCGAGAACTTTTCGTAACTCCACAAAATCCATGGCTATTGGCGTAAACGGATATGCCATCGAAGCAATTCAGGGCCCCGCCTTCGGTATTGGTAATTCGCCTATCGAACTCAAGTGCCGCATTTTCACAGCGTCTAGCCACCTCAATCGAGTCATCAAGAGTCCTGTTCCATGGATGATGCAAATCAAGATCCAGAAATTCCGTGGCCATGAATTCAGGTTCAGCCAGTCCGTTGTATTCATCCTTTTCCGTATAGCGTGCAATATTGCAGGCACTTTGCACACTGGCTTGAATTTCCTTCTCGGTAAAATCGGAACTTGACGTGTTTCCGCTACATCCATCTATGAACACCCGTATCTCCATGCCCTTGTTGCGATGGTGCTCGATGGTCTCAAGATCTCCCTCGCGAACCGAGACCGACAGCCCCTGTCCCTGAGATACCGAAACATCGGCCATGGAAGCTCCTGAATTTCGTGCACACTCGAGGGCTTGAGCTGCAACGTCAATCAGCTTCTGCTCGACTTCATCAAGCGGGGCTTGCTCTGTCCCGGAGGTCATACCGAAGCGCCTCCAACCGTCAAACCGTCAATTCGCATGGTGGGCTGGCCAACGCCAACCGGAACACTCTGCCCGTCTTTTCCGCAAACGCCAACACCCGTATCCAAAGCCATGTCATTGCCCAGCATGCTCACACGAGTCAGAACGTCAGGACCATTCCCAATCAGGGTCATTCCCTTGATTGGATAGGTTTTCTTTCCATTCTCGATCATGTAGGCCTCGGATGCCGAAAACACAAACTGTCCAGATGTAATATCAACCTGCCCGCCATTGAAATTTATGGCATATACCCCCTTGTCCACTGATGCCAGGATCTCTTCTGGATCGTGTTTGCCCGACAGCATGTAGGTATTGGTCATTCTTGGCATCGGCAGATGGGAAAAGGATTCACGGCGTCCATTGCCGGTCGGCTGCATTTTCATGAGCCGTGCATTCAGCCGATCCTGCATATACCCTTTCAGAATTCCATTTTCGATAAGAACGGTATTCTGGGTCGGAATGCCTTCATCATCGACGGACAGGGAACCGCGACGATCAGCGATCGTTCCATCGTCGACCACCGTACACAAGTCAGAGGCGACCTTTTCGCCTATCCGGCCAGAATAGGCCGAGGTCTTTTTGCGATTGAAATCACCTTCCAGCCCATGGCCAATCGCTTCATGCAGGAGAATTCCAGGCCATCCGGAACCCAGCACAACCGTCATTTCGCCAGCGGGCGCCTCCTTGCACTCCAGGTTGACCAGAGCCTGGCGGACTGCATCACGGGCGTATTCCATTGCCCGGCCGTTCTCCAGAAAGTACTCGTAGCCAAAGCGCCCGCCACCACCGTAGCTGCCTCTTTCCCTGCGGCCTGCTCGCTCGGCAATCACCGAGACATTCATTCTGACCAGGGGGCGGATGTCGGTGGCGATCGAACCGTCGGAACTGACGATCAGGATCACATCATGGGAACCGGACAGGCTCACCGTGACCTGGGTTATTGCCGGATCCATTTTGCGAGCCGCCTCTTCAACGTCCTTGACTAGGGATACCTTCTCGTCATCCCTGAGGCTCGAAATCGGATCCTCAGGCTGATACAGGGGCGTAATTCCAACGTTGCGGCCCTGAACCCTGATGGCACGTTCCGAAGAACCTGAACCGGCAATCGCCCTGGCTACTTTTCCTGCCTGGGTGAGCGCGGAGAGTTCAATTTCATCGGAATAGGCAAATCCGGTTTTAGGGCCGCTGTTTGCACGCACCCCAACACCTTGCTCAATGGAAAAATCACCCGATTTAACCACTCCCTCATCCATGACCCACGATTCCTGCCGGGTATATTGAAAATAGAGGTCGGCATAATCGATACCGGGGCCCATGATGGTTGAGAGCGTTGCCAATACTGACCGCTCATCAAGCCCGCCCGGTGCGAGTAGCCGTTCGGTTGCGGATTGCATCGCATCTGACATGTCTGCTTCTCTTCTGGTTGTCGGTTATTAGTAATTCGGGAATGCAATCCCGCAAATCATCAAACAATAGATGAATAAAAAAACCTTTTATTATCAATTTACTAAATTAAATACAGTCCATCTATTACCCATCGAGGCAAAGACTGCATAACTCTGGAAACCACAAGGTTGACCCTGACTCTACCCTATCATGTCAATATCGACATAACAGGGTTTACATTGACAATGCGACCCATAAATCAGCAAAAAGCAGTTTCCGTTTCACGCAAGCTTTTGCGGTGAAGTAATTGGGAATTATATAGTGCCTGACAGAAAACCCCTGTTTTTCGCCGACGGCAGGAAAATTTTACTCGTAAATGGTCTCAGGATGGGGCCATTTCGTCTGTAAATTCATGATTTGTGCGATGCGCAATATGAATACTGTGCCAGGAAGACGGGGTTTTTCAAAAATAAAAGCCTTCCAGACATGGCTCTCCAGTCCCAGCCATCCGGGAGGCCAAACGGATTTCAATTAGCGCCGCCAAGCGGCGAGGCGCAGGTTGCTTCTTCTGCTTCCGGCGAAGCAGCAGGCCAATCCGGTGAATATTCAGGGCGAGTACCGACAAGGCTGCGGTGCGGGCAAAACCCTCCGCACCATGGGTACGAACCCGGTCCAGACCTCGCTGTTCCAGATTGTGAATGGCCGATTCAACCGCAGGGTGCTGGCGACGCTGAGCCACCAATGCCTCTTCGCTCTCACGCTGCCGGCCAGCCTGAATGCTATCCCCTTTCTCAGGCAATCCATTGCAGTCCAGCAGCTCATCAGGACGACGACGGCTGGTGACACTGTGAAAACCCCGATCAAGACTCACGCCACGCAGTTGTAGACAGTACTGTTGTGTCGCTTCGACCATCGGCACCGCATAGTCTACATCCGTACCTTGCCACATCATCTCATGATGCAGGATAAAACCATGCTGGTCCTCCAGGATACACACCGGAACACCGAACTCGACTGGCGTTCCGGCCTTGCCCTTCGATATCCAGCGGGCGTGAGGCTGGCAGATCGAAAACACCTTCTCTGACTGCGGGATATTCTCGCCCTTGAGCAAGCGACGGTCAACCAAATCCACATGCAGCCGAGCATGGTACAAATAATCATCAATCGCTGAAACACATTTCGGACGATCGAATTCCCCAGCCAGAATACGGAGCATTGACTCTGCACGCTCGATTAATTCCTGACGCCGGTTCAGACAGGCTTCGGCCTGATCCGGCTTCGCCTGCGAGGTCTTGCGTACTCGATTGAACAGCTGCCTGACCGACCGGGTCAGGCGATCCGACTGGCACCAGCCCTTCAAATCATGGGCCTTGGCCGCCTTCGCTGTCTCGCGAATCAGGCAGCGAGTCGCATCCCACAGCAGACTGACGTCGGCTGCGCAATGCACACCGGTTTCAACCACAAAGGAATCACAGCGCCCGGGCAAGGGCACGCCAGGCTTTTTTCCAGCCGCCTTGTGACCACTCCCTGCCACCAGACGATTGACCTCAGACAACAGTTCCGGAGTCAGTAGCTCTACATTGTCGATTACCGTCTGAAGCCGATACTGGTCATGGTTCGAGATACTGGAATGTTCCAAAAACATGCGCACTGTCTCGTGTTCATTGATTAACTCATGCAGCAGGGCAAGCAAGGCCTTGCGTGTATCCGGATCCCGATACAGATGTTGAAGCCCCATTAGCAAAGCCGGGATGTCATCTCGTGATTTCGGATTCAGTTCGATGTCTTCGATCTAGGCTTCACCGACTTCCATCTGTACATGTTGTACTGTTCTCATGGTTTTTGCTCAAAAACAGGCGAAGATTTGCAGACATGACCGAATTTGATGCAGTAATCAGGGTTATTGACTCGAAAATCACTCGATACTGCAAATCTTCAGATTGTCATTAAGCAATTATAACATTTTTTATCAATGGGTTAGTTGTAGATTATGGGTTTTCTGGCAGGCACTATTTATGGAAGTTTTTTGGGCTTTGGGCATTTCAGTAACACTGGTACTTGCTATCATTGGTTTTGCGTTCAAATTCGGAAAATGGTACGAGGAAGTCAATTCCGACTGATCTAGCTTCAAGGAATTCACGAATGAAGTCAGAACCAAGCTAGATAAGATTTTCGAACGTCTTCCACCACCCTCACCACTTGCCACAGACAGTCCGATACGTTTGACTGATTTCGGACAGCGCATATTCCAAGAAACGGGCGCAGATAAATGGGTGTATGGCGAGTCCGAAATGACTTTAGATAAAACTGAAGGAAAAGATCAGTTTGAGATTCAGGCCATCGCTTTTGAACATGCCTTTAACTTTGATCCATCCCAAGAATTGCTTGCCAGAATGAGGGCTAGTGCTTTTGATAAAGGACTGAGCTGGAAGGGGTAGGGCGGGTTCTTGGCGTTGTGCGATGCGATCGCATTCTCAGTGAGCGTGGTCTCCTGCCTTCATCAACACGACCTCCAGCCGTCATGACTTAATCACCAGGATAGAAATGAAGACTGAGGGTTATTTCTACCCATTTCTAAGAGTCAAGCCACCGAGATCGATTCAAGCAAATCATGTTGCGTGATGATACGCGGCAACCCCTGCCTATCCCGCACCATCACCGCCTGACAATCACGATTGATCATCGAGGACAGCACATCCAGAGTCGTATCCGCTGGCACAAACTGGAATGGCGGTTCCATGACTTTCTGGACTGCAATATCCCGAATTGTCGGATCATCAATCAAATTCGACAACAGACCCGTATCGCTAAGACTGCCTACAAATTCATCATTGGCAGTCACCGGTAACTGGGAAATATTTACAGAAGTCATCAAACTCAGAGCCTCCGCTACCGTTGACTCTTGCGATATCGTGGTCAGTGCATGCTCTCCACTTTGCTTTGAAATGATTGTGGCAGCAGTCGAATATTCCCGATTTTCAAGAAAACCGTGATCCCTCATCCAGTCATCGTTGTAGACCTTGGCCAGATAACGGGTACCGTGATCCGGCAAAATGATGACCATCACGTCATCATCCTTCAAATGTTCTTTTGCCCACTCCAGTGCTCCCCAAACTGCGGAACCGCATGACCATCCAACAAACATCCCCTCCTCTCTGGACAACCTTCGGGTCATGATTGCCGCATCCTTGTCGGTGACTTTGACAAAATGATCTATCAGTGAAAAATCAACGTTTGCTGGCAGAATATCCTCGCCAATCCCTTCAGTAAGATATGGATAGACCTCCTTCTCGTCGAACACTCCGGTTTCCTTGTATTTCTTGAAAACCGAGCCGTAAGTATCAACACCAACCGTCACCACATCCGGGTTTTGCTCCTTCAGGTATCGGGCCACTCCACACATCGAGCCTCCAGTGCCCACGCCTGCCACATAGTGTGTGATTTTTCCTTCGGTATCCCGCCATATTTCAGGGCCGGTGGTTTCATAGTGGGCAACCGTATTGGATAGATTGTTATACTGGTTCGGATAATAGGAATTCTCAGTCTCTTCGGTAATGCGCTGAGCCACCGAATAGTAGGAACGGGGATCGTCTGGCGCAACCGCAGTTGGACAGACAATAACCTCAGCCCCAACCGCTCGCAGGATGTCAATTTTCTCCCGGGACTGCTTGTCGGCCAATGTGAACACACACCGATAGCCTTTCGCAATTGCAGCGAGAGCTAATCCCATGCCGGTATTTCCAGAGGTTCCCTCAACGATGGTCCCTCCCGGCTTAAGGTCACCTCTAGCCTCGGCATCCTCAATCATCTTGATGGCCATCCGGTCCTTCATCGAGTTGCCGGGGTTGAAATACTCTACCTTACCCAATATGGTACCCAGAACTCCGCGGTTAACGGAATTCAGCTTAACCAAAGGGGTATTACCAATGGTATCGATCATGGATTGGTAATAGTTCATGGGTATTATAGGTCTGGCTTTACGAACATATTGGGCACCAAGGTGCCACAAATGATGATTACTTGCTCCGCTAATAACATGTAACTAGTGGCTACTAATGAATTATTGGCTTGATTGTTTCTAATGGTTATTTTATACGTTTTCCATCAGAATTTTATTGCGCTACCTTATGCAAATGGGTTTGCGGGCATACTAATGAGCAAATAGTATTCCGATTTTCATGACTATGGGGGAACCACTTGGTAAATCGCTGATCCGGGATTTAGGGACAAATGGCTTCGTGGTCAGATACTGCTTGCATCTGCAAATTCAACAATGCAACGCCAATTCCGTGATTAAGCACCTTGAGAAATCGCTACATAGCCGCTATTGTATAGATATTAAATCAGCCCGGAGTGATTGTATGCAGTGGATTCTTTTGGTCATCATTGTCGCTGGCTTGCTGTATCTGTCCAGGTTCTACCCAAAAACCGGATTCAGCATCTTGGGCGTGCTGGTTCTTGGCGCCATTTTTATCATCATCACCTCCAGCGAACGTGGTGAAAATGCACGAGCAAAACTGCCAACTGATGACATTATCATCGAAAACCCGGTTATGACACCAGGATACCGGGAGGGCTACACCTTGAGCGCTCGACTGATCAATCAAAATGACTCTTCCACATTAAGGGATTCTGCAATCAGCATTACCATGTTTGACTGTCTCACCAGCGACCGAAGCAGCTGCACTGTCATTGGACAGGAAGAGGAACGTATCAATTTGGTCATCCCGCCAGGCCAGTCGAGAGATTTGTCAAGATATGTATCTTTTGAAGCGGTCTCTCCTAAAGGAAACATCGAATGGGAGTTCAAGGTTACGCAAACCCGTAGCTAGATGCCCACAGTGCCGTTTCACTCGAACACCCTTTTCTCTGTCACGGTCTGTGGTTTCAGTGCGACTTGTTGAAGGCCATCGATACCAGAACTTGGTTTTCCCAACGATGGCCCGGTATTCTTGAGAGATCTATGGGAAAAACCTGTCGTTCTCACACACTTGGAAGTGCACACAATCCCACTCGCATTATGACTCGGTCATATAAGAACGGTGAAATGGAATGAGCACCGCCATACTCGCGATTGAATTTTCGCGATCATGAGTCATCCTTTATATGGCCTTTACGGTGGCACTTTCGATCCTGTACACAACGGCCACCTTGAAACCATACTTTCCGTTCTGGATATCTGTCAACTAGAGGACGTGTGCTGGATTCCAACCGGGATTCCTGCTCACCGCTGTCTTCCTTTCGCCTCGGCGATGGATCGTTATCAGATGGTAAACTTGGCACTCAGGGATTATCCAAAATTACATGTCAGCAGTATCGAAATTGATCGGAAACAAACCTGTTTTACCTATGACACCGTGGCAGAACTGAGCACTATCTACCCTAAGCGCGTGTTCTGTTTCATTCTTGGTCTGGATGCATTACTCGAGCTCGAATCATGGCATCGCTGGTCCGAACTGTTGTTAACCACACACCTCATTGTCATGGACCGGCCCGGATTGACCACACCAGACCCACTGCCAGAGTGGTGGCAACGAGCACTTGCTGATTCAATGGATGATCTTCGCCAATCTACAGCAGGGCGGATTTATTCTCCTGCGATCCTCCCATGTGCAATATCCTCTTCACAAGTTCGCGCTTGCCTCGCGAAGAATTCCGATATAGACCATCTTGTCCCGCAGGCCGTCCAGAAATACATAAACATCCACAAACTGTACCAATATGACCCAAAACACTGAGCCATCAAAAAGGGCCCGTAACCAGCATGCAGACGTTCATACCATGACAGATGTGATTGTGTCTGCGCTTGAGGATGCCAAAGGCATCGAAATCGAGGTTCTCGATGTCCGCAAACTGACCGACATAACCGATTTCATGGTGATTGTGACCGGCAGTTCCGACCGACATGTCAAAACCTTGTCTGAACGTGTACTGGAATTCATGAACTCCCGAAACTTCAGTCCCATCGGCATCGAAGGCGAGGACTCGAAAAACTGGGTGCTGGTGGATTACGTAGACGTAATTGTTCATATCATGCGCGAGAGGACCCGCAAGCACTACGATCTCGAGGGGCTCTGGGATGATTCTCTCGGCGGTGAAGAATCACCGCTTCAGGAAACACGGGGCACATGAAAAACAAGACATCGAACGATCCAACAAGGCGCAATCGCCAAAAGAGTTGCTTAAAGCAGTGCCGTGTAAACCCCCTGATTCTCTCCAAGATATCCTGGGCCGACTTGTAGATAAGCATGGAAAAATCCTGTAAAAATTACACGTCTGAACCCGTGTACTGAACCATGGCCTGTCCCGAGTGTTGAAAATTACCCTGCTTGCAGTCGGCGATCGAATGCCAACATGGATTGACCAGGGCTTTGTCGAGTACCAGAAAAGAATTGGTGGTCGTTTGCGTCTGGATCTCATCGAAATTCCAGCATTGCGCAGAGGAAAGAACGCAGACATCCCGAGAATACAGCAGCAGGAAGAATCCAGACTCCTCGACTTAGTCCCAAAACCAGCCTGTCTCATCGCACTCGATAGGAGAGGCACTCACTGGAAAACCGAGGAAGTTGCCTGCAATATGAAAAACTGGCTGGATCAGCGTGACCCGGTTTCCCTGGCAATCGGCGGACCGGAAGGATTCAGTGAACCGTTTCTTGGAATGTGCCGTGGAGTATGGTCGCTTTCAGAGCTGACATTCCCGCATGGTCTGGCCAGAGTTGTCGTTGCCGAACAACTGTATCGAGGCTACTCAATCTTGGAAGGCTTGCCATACCATCGATGAATGCGCCCTTAATTCTGGCTTCAAGTTCACCACAACGCAGAAAGCTGCTAGCATTGCTCGTCCCGGATTTTGAAGTGGTCAATCCCGACATTGACGAGACTCGACTTACTGATGAGTCCCCAGAAGCCATGACACATCGCCTAGCTATCGAAAAAGCCAGCATCATCTATCGGCAAAGGGGGCCGGACGTGCGAGTGCTTGGCGGTGATACTGCCATCGTCATAGCAGACCGGATACTCGGTAAGCCCACCGGCCATGACCATGCAGTCTCCATGCTGACCGATCTTTCGGAAACCACTCATACAGTTTACAGTTCGGTGGCGCTCTGCAGCTCACGGGGTTATCGGTCTCTGCTCAGTCGGAGCAAGGTTACTTTCAGGGCATTGACTGCTGATGAAATCAAGCATTACTGCCTTACCGGAGACCCTTATGACAAAGCCGGCGGGTATGGAATCCAGAGTGCTGCGGGCAGCTTCGTCGAGAAGCTCTCAGGTAGCTACACCGGGGTTATTGGATTGCCGCTATGGGAGACCCATCAACTGCTGTTTGCTATAAAGAGCGAGTGACCACCAGCATTTAGCGCGTAAGTTGTCTAGTACTCATAAATCCAAAGAGCAATCTGATCACCATACTGACGGGAATATAGATTCCGGGTGACTACCCACTTCGCAGTACCCAAGAAATGGTGTTTACTCTATGCTGAAGTGCTTAGCATTCGGTGAAGCGGATTTCACACATAATTAGAGTTTGGACGAATAGTAAGTTTTATGCTATATTTTCTTCCACTTTATTTTATTTTAATATTAATGTAATACATATAGTTATATTTATTATGGAACAATTAAATAAATTAGAAGAAGATTTCTTCCATTTGGCAAGAATTGCCCTTTCAGACCGCACCCAAGATGTACAAGCATTCTTGTACCGAATCACCAGGAAAAAAGGTACGAGTGCGGAGCTGGCATCGGCATTGGTTGAACTTCTCCGCAAGAACCCCACACGGCTAACACCTTTGCGCCGCGATAGCGATGTTGCCGTACCGGCTGATACGGATTCACGGTTTCAGCTTCTTCGTGTTGAGCAGGCTCCTCATCCGTCAAAGGAACTAGTTCAGGTCAAATCCATACGACAAACTCTCGACCGCCTAGTAGAAGAGCGCCGTAACATATTGCCGCTTCTGGAGTCTGGACTGGAACCGACCAGTACAGTCTTGTTTACCGGACCGCCAGGGGTTGGAAAAACACTCTCGGCACGCTGGATTGCACATGCACTGCATCTTCCACTGTTGGTCCTCGACCTCTCGGCAGTCATGAGCAGCTATTTAGGACGCACTGGGACTAATCTTCGTCATGTTCTGGACTATGCAAAGTCCTTCGATTGCGTTCTACTCTTGGACGAATTGGATGCAATCGCCAAGAGGCGAGACGACATTGGTGAAATTGGCGAACTGAAGAGATTGGTGACCGTTCTCTTGCAACAACTTGATGATTGGCCGTCATCGGGACTACTGATTGCAGCCTCCAATCATCCCGACCTTCTTGACCCAGCCGTATGGCGCCGATTCGAGCAATTGATTGAGTTTCCACTCCCAGATCAAGAAAGCGTTCATCAATTTCTCCATAACCTCTTTTGGGAGACCGCTCCCGATGCTATCCAATGGGCTGAAGTACTCTCACTGTCTATGGTTGGTCTCTCTTTCGGCGAAATCGAACGAGATGTGACCAATGCTCGTCGTTCAGCCGCTTTGAACAGACAAGACCTTGGCCACCATCTCGTTAATCTAGTCAGTACGCAACAACGTTCCAAGCAGGAACAAATAGAAATTGCCGTCCACCTTGTAAGAAAAGGCTTAGTTACGCAACGTAAAGCACATGAACTCACCGGTGTCGCACGCGACACGATCCGCGTGCACTTGGAAAACTTGAAACATCACAACACTGAATGAAGGCCAATGACGCAACAAAATTTCCTGTTGGGCAAAGGCGAGCGATTGACGACTGAGATCATTATGAGATCCGGTGGTGGTCCCAAACAGGCGCCTTACACTTTCGCCGAAGCTTGCGGGCGACTTGCGCCGATGGCAGCCTCTACCGCTACAAAGATCGACACCCTTCCACCAGAAGCATGTCCAAATGATCAGGCGGTTATCTCACTTACCTTAAACCCTGAATATATTGCAAAGTCTTACTTTCCCACAAAACTATTGAACGACTTAGGCATGGATGTCATCGGCAGTCGACCTCGAAAAATAAACCCACAAAAACGGTCTAGAGGTCGTGAGGCTATCGAAACAGTAACGACCGAATTATTTGCTAGAGGGCGGAGATCGATAATAAGGGCTTGGAGCGAAGACTTTCCGAACTGGGAAGTCCATCGATCTGGAGCGAATGACCTCATCTCCATCGAGCAGATCAAGGCACCGGTTCCGGATGACAAAATCAAGGGAAATCTGCCAGATCGCGGTCGAATTGTACTAGAAGCAGTTCTGCATGCCAATGAGTTAGAAGCACATACATACATGCTCCAGGCATTCTACTCTTACCTTGCTTGGTGCGGTATTGAAGCAGAGTTTGGCCGTCAATTCTTTGCAAAGGGCCTTTGTTTTCTTGAGATGGATGCACCAGTCGAGAGAGCCCTCGATATCGTTGCCTTCACTGGTGTTCGAGTGCTTCGTAAAATGCCCGACCTGCGTGTGTTGCGTCCTCTTGTGAGGTCGGAAGGCATCCCGGATACCAAAACTCAGTTTCCTGACGAGACACCAGTTTCCGATGATGTTCGTGTTGCGATTTTCGATGGAGGCATTCCCAAGGACCATCCTCTCACTAAATGGGTCGTTCCATATGAGGATAGGGCCCTGAAGCCCGCAACGCCCGAGTTCCTATCCCACGGCGTAAGCGTGACCTCTGCTGCACTATTCGGACATATAGATCCTCATGCCCCAATCCCAAGACCTTACACTTTCATAGATCATCACCGGGTCATCGATGATGCTCCAAGCCAAGATCCACATCAGCTTTTCGAAATACTCGATAGGATCGAGAATGTCCTGGCCAGTCATGAATATGACTTCATCAGCTTGAGTATCGGGCCGTACTTGCCAATTCAGGATGATGATGTACATGCATGGACAGCAGTTATTGATGATTACCTTTCACGGATCTCGGCGCTGGCGCTGATCGCAGTGGGAAATAATGGGGAAGGCGATGCGTTGCTAGGTCTGGACCGCGTTCAAGTGCCCGCCGATTGTGTAAATGCATTGGCTGTTGGTGCATGCGATACACCAGGAAAATATTGGAAGAGAGCATCGTATAGCTCAAAGGGGCCTGGTCGCAGTCCGGGAATAGTCAAACCCGACTTGGTTGATTTCGGTGGTGAACTCAGCCGACCGTTTGTTGTGGTTTCTTCCGACTCGCAACCGATTCTGGCCGCCACAGCCGGAACATCATTTGCGACACCGAGTGTCATGCGCCTTGCCAGCGGTATTCGGGCACATTTCGGGCCGAGTTTGGACCACTTGACCATCCGTGCTCTTCTCGTCCATACATGTGAAAAAGGGGACTACGATCACAAGGAAATCGGTTGGGGTCGAGTTGCCAGAAACCTCAACGACATTATTCTTTGTGACGACGACACTGTACGCATCGTCTACCAGGGAGAGATATCGCCGACCAAATATATGCGCACCGCAATACCTGTTCCACGCAGTTCATTGCAAGGCATCATTTCGATTAAGGCAACTATTTGTTACAAGTCTGAAACTGACCCGCACCATCCAGGCAATTACACTCGAGCAGGTCTTGAAGTTACCTTCCGCCCACATGATGGTAAATTTTCCCGAAAGAACCAAATCCATCCAAATTCTGCGCGCTTTTTCGGCTCCTCTCTGCCCGGAACGACAGAGGAAGACTTGCGACGCGACGCCTGGAAATGGGAAAACTGTCTGCACGCCGAGGTTCGAAAACAAGGAAGTTCGTTGCAAAACCCCTGTTTCGATATTCACTATAATTCGCGCTCGGAAAGCAGAAACTTCTCACCTTCCGAAAAGTTAAAATACTCCATGATAATAACGGTTCAGGCGAAAAGTACCCTGGATCTCTACAATCGGGTCGTGCGCCGATACGCAACACAAATAGAGCCCCTCCGTCCAATTCTTAGTATCCCGATCAGAACTTAGCTTCTCGATATTTTCTCATCAATCAACATCGCGCCTTGTTATGACTGGAAGTTGTAATTTTTCACATTATTTCGGAACGGTCCTTGTTCTATTCCGGTATAAACCGGGGCGGGTTTAACTGATCATTTTTTCCAGGCAGTCTGGCCTAGGTGGACACCAGCCATGACCATGCAGTCTCCATGCTGACCGATCTACAATTTCGGACGGTCACCTATGAGCTGAACATGAGTTGTAGTTCCCTTTCTCACCCCGGATGACTACAATTCATGGTCATCCGTTTCGAATGCCGGTTCGGTTGTAGTTCCCTTTCTCACCCCGGATGACTACAATGTTTGTTGCCGGATTGACCTCGGCGATATTGTTGTAGTTCCCTTTCTCACCCCGGATGACTACAATAGCGACGGCGAGCAAGGCATCAAGATAACGGTTGTAGTTCCCTTTCTCACCCCGGATGACTACAATCCCTTGTAATAAATCCCTTGCCACACAATGCTTGGCAAGGGATTCGTTCTTGAAATTTCATCTTAAAACAGGGACATTTGAACGGGTTGAACTGTTTTTTCCTGAAAACTTGGGGCACCAACAAGGATTTTCATATTTGCATATTGTTTTTCAGTAACTTTTAATGCTCGCACAGATCCTTTTGAAGGAAGATGAGACTTCAGACGGTTAAGGTGTTTTTCTTCGGCATCATATCCATTAACTATTCGCCCATAAACTGAATATTGAAGCATGTCATAACCATCTCCAATGAGAAATTTTCTGAAAAGAGTATAGACTCGTCGCTCTTGTCGAGTTTTCACAGGAAGATCAAAAAAAACCAGTAGGCGCATAAACTTTCTTCTTGAATCACTCATCCTTGAATTAGGGCATGTTAACCCTGATCCAGAGCATCTGCTCCCGTTGCAGGTGCTCGGACACGCGATCCAGAACGTCGTTCTTCGACCACCAGTTCATGCGCGTGTAGATGGTGTGCCAATTGCCGAACCGTTCCGGCGGGCTGCGCCACTTGCAGCCGTGCCGACCACGTAGAGAATGGCGTTGAGCACCTGCAGGTTCGAAAGCAGCGGCGCAATGTGCTCGTACTGTACTTGTGTGAGTTCCATTTGCCTGCTCCTACACACTGTTCCAGCCGAAAAATCACAGGCACCGAATATGCCACATTCATGGCAAATTGTGTTAACAAGCCTAGTCAAATTTCTGTCTCGTGGGCATCAAGCCCAATCAATGCCGGCAATTCCAAACTATTTGGGTCAACAGATTTTTCATAGACACGAGTCAAACTCTGAATAGTCCACTCGATTGAACTAAGCGCAGACATGCGCCCTTGAGGCATTTGCATATCTACATTCAACAAGGACACTAATTTGGCTTTGTCATCCGTCAACAACCCCTGAACCGGACCTGAAGGTGAATTAAGAAATACATGCAAATCTACCAATGGCCTAAATGGTTCAATTACGTCATCTGCAAGATTAAAGGCATTTCGCTCACTATCATGAAAAATCCCAATAGATGGATGAAAGCCATATGCAACGAGATAGCGTGCGATGGCACCTCTTAAAATTGCATATCCATAGTTAAGCGCACCATTGTTCCAATCTGTCATCTTGCGGCTAAATTTACGGCCAAACAGGGAATTGAAATAAGTTAATGCGGCATAGCTTTCTAAATTCTGAGGGTCACCAGAACGTATGCGCCGGGACAGTGATTCCAAATATTCAGAAGATTCGCATTCGCTAAGTCGCAGACATGCTGCTTGATTTTCAATTTTTCGGCGAATTATGCGAGCCCAAAGCCGCTTCAAGGCAGGACGAGATAGAGATTGTTGCTGTCGTAATCTTCGGGTTGTGCGGCTATGTTGCAGAAATGGCAAATGAAGACCATTAGGGTGATGATTCGGTCCAAGCGAGTAAAGTACTACCTAATTACCACCAATCATAAGCAGGTTTTGTGATACAATGGGACAGATGCAACCACTTGATTAAAAAGGAGTATATCCATGAAGCGAAATCCTGTCCAGTTCCAGAAAGGCCTCAGTCTCAACGAATTTCTCGAACATTACGGAGACGAGGACAAGTGCCATGACGCACTGTTCCGGCTGCGCTGGCCGGACGGC
>JAPOSW010000024.1 GCA_026709505.1 Gammaproteobacteria bacterium
GCCGTCCGGCCAGCGCAGCCGGAACAGTGCGTCATGGCACTTGTCCTCGTCTCCGTAATGTTCGAGAAATTCGTTGAGACTGAGGCCTTTCTGGAACTGGACAGGATTTCGCTTCATGGATATACTCCTTTTTAATCAAGTGGTTGCATCTGTCCCATTGTATCACAAAACCTGCTTATGATTGGTGGTAATTAGGAAACATTTTGTTTTTTTGGCAGATATTGCGGATTTAACAGGCTCATTTTTGGCAGGATCGCATTCAGCTCCGTGCCATTTTCACTAGCATATTCCCGTTTGATCGAAGTTTCGATATAGCGTCTTGCGGCATCTGCGTTCAGACCTTCGGTGTTGATCAGTTCCTCGACTTCACGCTGTTGCTCGGCCTGGGCGAAAGTGAAAAAGGCCTCGATTACGTCGGTTTTGTTGCCAAGGGAGTCAAGATCCGTTTGACTGATGAAATCGACCAGCAGACTCTCTTTTGCACGGTTCCCCACACTGGCCCGGATCATGCGTCTCACATCCTCCACGATCGTGAGTTTGTTTTTTGTTTTTTTGTTGTTCTCGAAAATCTGTTCAAGGATGTAGTCCAGATTGATTTCCTGCGATTTGAGCAGGTCTACCTCAAACACGACATCGTCCCAGTCAACAGTGCTTTCGGCTTGTTCGGATGCCGCTTTCTGCTGACGTAGCCAGTCCCGAATGTCGTTATAGGTTGATCGGTAGTCTTGCACCTTGCGCTCGCTCGGCATCCGTATGTTCCGGAGGGAAACCAGGTCATCGTCGATAAGGGAGTGCTTTTGCTGAAAGGCCTTGAGAGCGGCCTGATCGGCGATGGGAATGTTATGCAGTGTTTGCAAGATGATGAACTCATCATAGTTTCGCAGAATATTCTCGATACGCAGGTATTCCCCAAACAGTTTCCTAATTACCACCAATCATAAGTCATGTTTCAGGAGGTTTTCCGGCATGGGCGGCGTTACTCGGGGCGAGATGGCATTTGTCCTCGCTCCGCAGCGTTCGAGAAATTCGTTGAGGCTGAGGCCTTTCTGGAACTGGACAGGATTGCACATCATAGTATGCTCCTTTTTAATCAAATGTTTACATCTATCCTGCTGTATCACAAAACCCACTTATGATTAGTGGTAATTAGGAACAGTTTTGAGAAATCCTTCTTTTCCGCTTCTTTGACAATGGTTGTCGGATCGGGAAAACGTCTTTCCAATTCTTCCAAGATATCAACAAAGCCTCGCCGAGCCTCACCGGTCTCCGTATCAATATAGCCTTCCATATACTCTCGATAGCTTTTTTCCAGAACCACGTTTTGAGTATTTGCGTCACCAAAGAGGGTAATGGCCTCGACCGTCGCCTGCTCAAGGTCGCGAAAGGTGATGATGTTGCCAAATGTCTTTGTGGCATCATATATGCGGTTTGTGCGCGAGTAGGCCTGCAAGAGGCCATGGAAGCGCAGATTTTTGTCCACAAAGAGCGTATTCAAAGTCGGTGCATCAAAGCCAGTAAGAAACATGCCCACCACGATCAGTAGATCCACGTCCTTGGACTTAACTCGCTTGGCCAGATCGCGGTAATAGTTTTGAAAGTTGCCGCCATCTACATTGAAACTAGTTCTAAAGTACTGGTTATAGTCGTTGATGACAGCATCTAGAAACTCCTTGGCACTGCTGTCCATTGCCGTTTCGGTGATGTCAAGGCTTTCGTCTGGGATGTCTCCGACGGCATCCTGTATTTCATTGGGCGCGAACGAAAAGATCGTGGCAATTTTCAGAGCGTGACCACTCTCAGACTGCAATGCATTCAAGGTTTCGTAATATTGCTTGGCGGAATCCACGCTACTGACCGCAAGCATGGCGTTGAAACCGCTGTTTCTACCTTGAAGACGATGCGTCTTCTGGCGGAAGTTGTCCAAGACATACTGCGAGATTTCGCGAATGCGGTCCGGGTGCTGCAAAGCCTGTTTTGTCTCGACCGCGTTCAGTTTCTCCTCGTCACGCTCGCTTTCGATATTCCTGAATTGAGGCCGAACATCGTTGTAATCGACTTTGAACTTGAGGACCTTTTCATCCCGAATGGCATCCGTGATGACATAGGAATGCAACTCGCGGCCAAAGACACTGGCCGTGGTGTTGGCGCCTGCTGCGTTTTCCGGAAAGATCGGTGTACCCGTAAAACCAAATTGGCAGAACCGCTTGAATTTACTATTGAGGTTTTTCTGCGCTTCGCCAAACTGACCGCGATGGCATTCGTCAAAGATGAAGACCACCCGCTCGTTGTATACCTCCAGCAAGTTCTCGCTCTTCATGAGATTGTTCAGTTTTTGGATCGTGGTGACGATAATCTTGTTATCGTCTTTGGCAAGGTTACGCCTAAGTGCTGCTGTGTTTGCGGACCCGTTTACGCTGTCGGGCGAGAACCGCTGATATTCCTTCATCGTCTGATAGTCGAGGTCTTTGCGGTCTACTATAAAAAAAACCTTGTCGATGAAATCAAGTTCCGTTGCCAGACGCGCCGCCTTGAAACTGGTCAGTGTTTTTCCCGACCCTGTGGTATGCCAGATAAATCCGCCACTCTCCGGCTTGTTCAGGTTTTTTGCTTCGAAGGAACTGCTAATCTTCCACAGAATCCGCTCGGTAGCGGCTATCTGATAGGGGCGCATAATCAGCAGGGTGTCATTCGTATCGAGAACTGAATACTTCAGCAGCACATTCAGCAAGGTATTCTTCTGAAAGAATGTGGCAGTGAAATCCTTCAGATCCTTGATTGGGCTGTTGTCTGCTTTCGCCCAGTTCATGGTAAAGTCGAAACTGTTCTTGTCACGCTTTGTAGTGTTGGCAAAATACCGCGTGTCGGTCCCGTTCGAGATCACGAACATCTGAAGGAATTTGTAGAGCGAGTTTTCGCTGTTGAAGCTCTCCTTGCTGTAGCGGTGTATTTGGTTGAAGGCCTCTCGAATGGCGACACCGCGTTTTTTCAGTTCAATCTGTACCAGCGGCAAGCCGTTGACCAGAATGGTCACATCATAGCGGTTAGCATGGGTGCCCGTTTGCTCGAACTGTCGGATTACCTGCACCTTGTTGCGCACAATGTTCCGTTTGTCCAACAGGAAGACATTCTGTATCCGTCCGTCATCGAACACAAAATCATGAATATAGTCATCATGGATTTTGCGGGTTTTCTCGATGATGCCGTCGCTGGGTTTGTCCAGCCAGTTTTCCTCAAACCGCCGCCATTCGTCATCAGAAAACTGCACATTGTTCAGTTCCTGTAATTGCACTCTTGCATTTGAAAGCATTGCTTCTGGAGTAGTTAGTTCAGGCAAGTACTCATATCCCTGATTGGTCAAATCCTGGACAAGTTCCCGTTCCAGATCGGTTTCGCTCTGATAGGTGTTCGCACCCTTCCACTCTCTGGCGTATTTGTTGAGGACAATGAAGGTCCTCGACTCGGCCACGGGTTTTGTGTCTTCAATCATTCTGTGAGTCCTGCTGGCAATAGCTGTAATTCTTCATCAAATTCTCCAGCAGAACTTTTAGGGTCTGCTTTTCCTGCAATGACGGTTGTGCAACCGCCTCGTTTGACAGGGTACTGTGACTGGTGAACTGTATGATCCGGTTCAAGTAAGCCTGTTTATCATCTGGCAAAAGTTCCTGCCACTTCGGATACCCCAGAAAACCTGCCGTCTTTTCATACAGGTTCCGCAACAGCGTGAAGTGATATCGCTGAACTTTATTGTCGGCAATTGCACGTTCAAGCGTTTGTTTCAAATAGAGATGATAGGAAAAACTCCTGTTGGAATCGCCAAATTTAAGGTTCAGGTTGAACGTCCCATCTTCATGATGTTCCAACAGATAGCAACCTTCTTTTTTCCCTTCTTTGCTCAGGCCAAGTTCATTGTGAAGCACATTGTAGAAAAGAGCATTGTGCGTTGTGATGATGAAGTTCAGGCTAGACTGGGTGCCGTCCTTGACCAGCATCGCCAGTTCAACTGCCAGTTCAATCAAGTTGTTTTCATCTAGCGAACTTACCGGATCCTCAATGAATACATATTCAAGCTGATCAAACTCATCGGTATCGCGGTCACTTGGTTCCACAATATTTCGGGTGTTGTTCACCTGCTCCAGAAGAGCGTGGAAAATACTCCAGATAAACAGGCTTTCTTCACCCTTTGATATCTTTAGGTCGCTGGATCGCTCACTGTTGCCACGTTCAATGGAAAACGTTACTTCCGTGAATTCGGTATTGAATTTCGGGGTAAGCGCATTGCCCGCATAGCGTTGGAAACTGGTAATGATGTTTTGATCCTGGCCCTGATCCTTCAGTATCCAATCGGTGAAGTTATTGGGCTGGATTTTCAGCTTGGGATTATTTTTGTTAGCCGGGTCTTTGTCCCAAAAGAACAGGTCTTCGGTGAAGGTACTGTAATACAGGATTTTATGGCGTGAGGGTTCCGTATTTTCGTCCTTAATCTTGGGAGCAACCAGCTCCTTGAATTCTCGCAAGAGGCGGGTTTTGCCAGTGCTGTTAAAGGCATAGATCAACTGTACCTTTTTGTCGGAGCTTTGGAGATATCGGGCGATATCCGAAAGCGTCTGGCTCATACCTATGCCGCATCCTTTTCAGGTTTGGGGAAGTTCAGAAGCAAATCCCGGTAATACTCATATTGCTTATGCCGTAGTTCAATTTCGCGGGGCAGACCTTCGGTTAGGGATGTGGTTAGAGCGTCAAATTTATTGAGTATTGAGACGATGCGTTTTTGTTCTGCGAGTGATTTTTCTGGGTTTTCTGGATAGGGGATGGGTATAGGATATTGGAGAATTTGCAACTTACTACCACGAGGCATTTTTGCTCCTTTGGAGTGCTTGATATTGAAGTTAAAGAACCTTTCGTCAGACAGCACCTGGAATAGGTAGCGCGAACATATTATGCTGTATGTGGGATGGACAACAAGTACATCACCGTTTGTTCCCCCGATTCTATCAGCAAACCAAATTTTCCTAAGGTAAGGACGAATATTACCAATTAGGATATCACTCTCTCGGTATTCGGTTACATTCCCAGATGATGGCACATGGTTTGAATCTACCCTTCCTCCCCGGTTTTGCAAGAGATTGTCCACACCAACGTAATTGGACTTGTCCAGTTTATCAAATCCGATACGCTTTTTTGAGTATTCTGCAATATCCCCCAAAGGCATATACTCCACCTCTGCATCGTCAAAGGTGAGCAGTTGCTCTCGATAGTACTCGTACTGCTTTTTCCGGGCAGTCAGTTCGGCAGTCAGTTCGGCAGTCAGCTCGGTAAACGCATCCAGAATGCGGACGATCTTGCCCTGAATCGTCAATGACTTCTCTGGATTGTCAGGGCATGGTACGGGGATATAAAATGCTTTTACTTTCGAGTCTGAAATAGCAGGGTATGCTGCGCCACTTTGAAATTCTTCAACGTATGCCTTGAACTTCGCTGAAGAAATGCAATACAGAATCCATTTAGGGAGAACTTCTTTTTCATTGGCCCGCAAAACGCAATATCCGGTGCTGGCAATTTCGCCGGCATGGATTTCATCAATTAAACAATATCTCTGTTGCGTCGGTCGTGTGGTTGCAAAAATCACATCATCTTTTTCAACAAGCTTCTGGGCACGGCTGGGAGCGGTGTTTACCGCTATTTCAGATGTGTTAGTGATCGACTTGGTGTAAACGCTTACAGAAGTGAGATCAATATAGCGATAAGAGCGATCCGCACTACCCCATCTAATGTTCCTTGTGGGAAAGGTGACTTCCTCCAGAGTTTTCCATTCCACCTCGGCACCATTCAGCAGTTTTTCCAGAAACCCCGAACCGCTCAAGCTTCAATCTCCGCAACAATAACATCAATATCAGCACGCAGATGATCGATCTTGGTAACGGTAGCTTTCAATTCGGCATTCAACGCGGTGATATCGATCGCTTCGCGCGTATCCCTGGGCTCTACATAGGAATTGACCGACAGGTTATAGCCATTCTCAACGATCCGCTCATAGGGCACGGTCTCGGCTACATGCTCGACTGTGACCTTATTGTCAAACAGCTCCATAATCCTGGCAACGTGATCATCATGCATGACGTTGTTATTGGTTTCCTTTTGGAAAAAATCCTCGCCACTCGCATCAATAAATTGAACATCGTTGCTTGTCTTGTTTTTTGCTAGCACCAGAATATTTACTGCAATACTGGTTCCGTAAAACAGATTCGGAGCCAGTGAGATTACCGTTTCGACGAAGTTGTTGTCGATAAGGTATTTCCGGATCCTTTGCTCGGCACCACTACGGTAGAAAATACCCGGAAAACACACAATCGCCGCACGGCCTTTGCTGGACAGATAATTAACGGCATGTAGCACAAAGGCAAAATCCGCCTTGGATTTCGGGGCCAGCACGCCGACGGGCGCAAAGCGGTCGTCATTGATCAATGTCGGGTCGTCTGATCCGACCCATTTCACCGAGTATGGCGGATTGGACACGATCGCATCAAAGGGCTTGTCATCGGCAAAATGTGGCTCCGTCAGGGTGTTGCCTAGCTGGATGCTGAACTTGTCATAATTGATATTGTGCAGGAACATGTTCATGCGGGCAAGGTTGTAGGTGGTGTGGTTTAGCTCCTGGCCGAAGAACCCATCCTCTACCATATGATCGTCAAACTGCTTTTTGGCCTGTAGCAACAGCGAACCTGATCCGCAGGCAGGGTCATATATCTTGTTCACGCTGGTTTGCCCATGCATGGCAATTTGAGCAATCAGTTTGGATACATTCTGAGGAGTAAAGAACTCACCGCCCGATTTGCCCGCATTGGCTGCATAGTTGGAAATCAGGAATTCATAGGCATCGCCAAACAGGTCAATTTTATTCTCTTGAAATTTACCAAAATCCAGCTCTGCCACTCCTTGGAGAACTTTCGTGAGGCGATCATTCTTGGCTTTCACGGTATTACCAAGGCGATTGCTGGTTGTGTCGAAATCAGCAAACAAGCCGCTGATATCATCTTCGGATGAAGAGTTGCTGGCTGACGCTTCGATTGACGAGAAGATGTCTGCCAGATCATTGTTCAGGTGGTCGTTGTTGGCCGCATTGGCAACAACATTGGAAAAGAGTTGACTGGGGTAAATAAAATAGCCGGTGGTCTTGATGGCATCATCCTTGATTTCCGGAGTAATTACATCGTCAGGCAGATTGGTGTAGTTGATGCTGTCGTCACCGGCTTCAATGAAGCTGGCGAAGTTTTCACTGATGAAGCGGTAGAAGAGTGAACCAAGTACATATTGCTTGAAATCCCAGCCATCGACAGTACCGCGTACGTCATTGGCGATTTGCCAGATCCGACGCTGCAGTTCTGCACGTTGCTCAAGGATGGTCATCTTGATCTTCCTCCATTTTATTCCACAGTTTTTGGAGTGGAACTGGGGTTGGTTTTCAAGGTTTTCTCTCTGGTTTTTTTCATGTACTACTGCTTTCCGATACATGGGTATTCATGGTATCGGAGCGACCGGAATAATAGCACATTTAGGGCAGCGGTCATCGCCTACGATGCGGTCCAAGCCAGTCAGCAAGCCGCCGTTTGTTTCGCACCTATGGACAGGAATCATTGTCGCCCTCAAGGACGAATCTGGAAGCAAGAAAACCCGATCAGGAATGCCCTGTCAGGATACTGGCCAGTATGGATCGGGTTCGTTGCTCGAAACTGGACGCCTGGACTTGAAAAACCCGACCACGATCAGATAAAATACGAACAATGACTGAACCTACCAATCACGAACTGGCGACAGAGATCGCCGAGGTGAAAAAACAGCACGCCGTGCTGGAGGAGAAGATGAACACTTCGTACGAACGCATGAACGCAGCTTTTGAACGGCTGAGAACCGACATGGCGAAACGGGATAATCGCCTCATATTTTCGATGATGGGCATCATGGTGGCCGGCATCACGATTCTCGGCTTTATCCTGACCTCAAACCCCACGCCCTGACTTTGGCAGGCACAAAAGCCAAAAACCGCTACCGCAGACTGTAGGTGCACACCGGGCTTGTTCTGGATTCACCTCATCATCAGGTCTTCCGCTTTTTGCGGATTTCAGGCATTTATTTTTTCTCCACGTTGAATCTTCAGGGGCTTTTTGCCCTTGGGAATTGCTAAAGATTCAATGTGGAGTCTGTTGTATCCCGACATGCAAACACGATGCTACAAGAGAAATTAGGAGTACTCAAAACGAATTTACCAATTTAGAACAGAGAACTAACAAGGTACCCCTTAAACTTACAGCAGTCCTTGGATCATGACCTATGATCACTGCTCTGAAATATCCGATCTCTATCAGGGTTTGAAGCGCTATGAATTTTCGGTTATCACCTATGCCAGATTGAATCGCGGGGCGAGCGATGAGATGCTGATTTATGACTATCTATCTTTACCCTGCCTGGTGCACCTGCTCCGCCGTGACCTGCCGGAAACCGGTACCTTTGGGAAGCATTCGCGGACCAGGCCGTTGGCAGTCTCGTTCAGGCCGCGCTCCCGGGAATTGCAAGGAGTCGCGAAGCAGAACCCCGCCTCCAGCCCGGCGGAGACCTTCCGGTGTCCGGCGAGCTCCTTGCCGTTGTCCCCAGTCAGGGTGCCATGCGCCGCAGCAGGGCCTCGGCCACGGGTGCCGCTGCCCGCCTGGCCAGGAGCTCCAGGATGGTGTACTTCGACATCCGGTCTACCGAGGAGAGCAGGGTTCCCCGGTGCCTCGCGCCGATGATCGTGTCCAGCTCCCGGTCGCCGATGCGGCTCTTCT
>JAPOSW010000114.1 GCA_026709505.1 Gammaproteobacteria bacterium
CTGGCAGATTGCCTACACTTCAAAATCCGTGTCCAGCTTCCTGGGCACGGATTTATTGACTAGCCGGATATAGTGCGGAACCCCGTTCCGAAATTCAGGATAATCTTCGCCCTCCATCAGCGGGGCAATATAATCCCGACAGGCTTGCGTGATTCCATATCCGCTCTCGTCGATGAAATGCCCCGGCAGTTTTTTCTCGACATTGGCTACTTCCGCTAGCGAAGCCTTGCCGATTTTCCATTGATAGGGATGGTCGCTTGTGCGAACAATCGCTGGCATCACCGAATTCTCCCCGTCCAGTGCCATCAGTACGGCGGATTCGCCAACTGCATAGGCCTGCTCGACATCTGTTCGCGAAGCAATATGACGTGCTGATCGCTGTAGATAGTCTGCAACGGCCCAATGGTACTTGAATCCCGTATCCTGCTTGACGATGCATGCGATTGTTGGCGCAACGCCGCCTAGCTGCTGATGTCCAAAGGCATCGCTTCCATCCTGACCGGCCAGGAACCGGCCATCCTTGCCGGCAACCCCTTCCGATACGACAATCGAAACCTGGCCATGTTCTGAGACGGTACTCCGGACGCGCTGGATAAACTGTTCTCGATCAAAAGCGATTTCGGGAAACAGGATGACCAGCGGTATTGGATGGCTTTGGCTTGAGGCCATGCCGCCTGCGGCAGCCATCCATCCGGAATGACGGCCCATGACTTCAAGAATGAATACCTTGGTTGAGGTCAAGGACATTGAAGCAACATCAAGACTCGCTTCAAGGACCGAGGTTGCGATATATTTTGCTGCTGACCCGAACCCCGGGCTGCTATCGGTAACCGGCAGATCGTTGTCCACGGTTTTGGGAACGTGAAGGGCTTGCACGGGATATCCCATCTGCTCGGATATCTGGGCAATCTTGAGGCAGGTGTCCGCGGAGTCGCCGCCACCGTTATAGAAGAAATAGCCGATTTCATGGGCCGCGAAGACATCAATCAGCCTCTGATATGCGTCACGGCTTTCCTGAATGCTCTTCAGCTTGTACCTGCAGGAACCGAATGCGCCTGAGGGAGCGGTGCGAAGCCTTGCGATTGATTCTGAAGACTCTTCGGAGGTATCGATCAGGTCTTCCTTGAGTATTCCGACAATTCCGTTGCGCCCGGCATAAACCTTGCCGATCTGGTCCGGGTATTTGCGGGCGGTTTCAATGATGCCGCAGGCGCTTGCATTTATGACTGCTGTAACGCCGCCTGATTGTGCATAGATCGCATTTTTGCTCATTGTAAAATGGATTAATATTCTTCGAATAGGAGGTTTTTGGATGTGTGATTCTACATGATTGCCAATTAGAATCCCGAACCGGTCATGTTTTGAACATCAGGCCAGCCTGATCAGGGTTTTCCGTTGATGCGGGATTAGCCTGGCAGACAGATTCTTGTAGGACAATAACGATGATTCAGCAGGACTAAGTTTCAATTGAGTCATGCATGCGAAAAAAATATCAATTAAGATGACATCCTTTACCGGTTTGATTATAGTTTCACGGTGCTGGCATGGCACAGCATGTTATCTTTATCAACGCGAACGAGAGGGAGTATGCAGGTTCAGGGACAGTGAGGTTTTTCCTGCCATGAAGGCGAGGTGGACCCGAGTTGGCGGGAAACATTATTTCAGAATGCGGAATAAACAAGCACCCGGCGATGGGTAGACCTGAAAAGCAGGGTTCAAGGTCGAGTGCTGCAGCCTGTACAGAAAAAGCTGATTTTGCGAATGGCAGTGGGACGTACCGGATAACCGTTCAAAAACTTGTTGCGATAAAATTTTGATGTTAAGTCAACGTTCATTCAGCCTTGTCGGATTTGCCTGTTGCGCGGGATTGGTCGCAACGGCCCTTTATTTCCAGCACATTGATGGACTCGAGCCTTGCCCGCTCTGCATATTTCAACGAGTCGCTTTCATGTTGATGGGGGCGGTATTCCTGATTGCGGCATTGCACAACCCGAAGAGTGCCGGCATGCGAGTTTATGGGGGGCTTGCGACAGTTGCAGGACTGGTTGGCATTGCCATTGCAGCCCGACATGTGTGGCTACAGAATGCACCGGAAGATCAAGTGCCAGAATGCGGGCCGGGACTGGACTTCATGATCGAAGTCCTGCCGTTTCACGTAATGCTTGAAAAGGTGTTTATGGGATCGGGAGAATGCGCAGAAGTGTCCTGGACATTTCTGGGACTTTCGATGCCAGCCTGGAGCCTCGTCTGGCTGCTGATTATGACGGCAATTGCAGTCAAGCTCGCATTCTCTGAACGTTGAACCATCCAGCATGGATTTTGACGTTCTATGCCGTGAAATAGAAGCCTGCCAGGTCTGTCGGCCAGAGTTGCCTCTTCTGCCGAATCCGGTATTTCGCGCCTCGCCTGAAGCACGAATCCTAATCGCCAGCCAGGCACCCGGGATTCGAGTACATCAGACTGGCATACCCTTTAATGATCCGAGTGGCGACCGGTTGCGTGTTTGGCTTGGCGTGGACCGCAAAATATTCTATGACTCATCGCTGTTCGCAATTATTCCGATGGGATTTTGCTATCCTGGAACAGGCCCCAGTGGCGATTTGCCTCCACGCAGGGAGTGCGCGGTGACCTGGCGTCAGCCATTGCTCGACAAGCTGCCCAATATAGCGACCACAATCGCAATCGGACAATACGCAATCCATTGGCATCTTGGCAGAAAACGGAAAGCAACCCTCACCGAAACCGTCAGACATTGGCAGGATTATTATCCGGGGATAATTCCCCTTCCCCATCCAAGCCCGAGAAATAATATCTGGCTTGCCAGGAATCCATGGTTTGATAAAGAGGTACTGCCATTGCTCAGATCTCACATAAGCCACTACATCGACTGATCAGTCTCCATCACTCTATCTGACTTTCATCGGATTGAAATGATTGCGAAAAACAGCCGAAATAGGCCATTAGCCCGATACCGTTCATTAATGGGTCAAGCCAATACATCAAGAACATCAGGCATAACTCAAGCTCGACCGACCACTGCTCCTTTCTTCAGCCAAGATTCTGCCTGAAAAACTCTACGGTCCGTTCCCGGGAAAGTGCTGCATCATCGGCATCATACCGGGCACTGGTCGGATTGGGGAACGCATGATCCGCCTCGTACCAGTGCACCGCCAGTTCCGGCTTGCCCGCGTCTTGCAGGGGTGCTACCGCCATCTGGCCTAAGACGAACGATGCCGGATCAGGATTCTGATGTCCAAGGAAATCCCGGTTCGCGACATTGCCAGGCTACCGCATGCCGTTAGAAGTCTTTCCAGAAGACCTGCCCTCGCCCCGACCGCACCGATTCTGCTTTGCGACCAGCAATGTTCGAGCGATAGATCTGCATAGGTCTGCAGGGCTTCCCGCAGGCCTTGCATAGCCGTATGGCGCCGATTATGATGCAGGAAATTCCGGATTGTCACCATTTCGAAATTGAACGAACGCTTCAAGACCCCTCGTTTCGGACTTGAACTGGAGTGATGTTATAAGCTCGTCTGGTCAATTACCAAATGCTTGTTACCATTAATGTGGTGCCCGTTTCAACCAATGATTTTTCTGCTTCCGCACTTGCACAGGCTCCGCGCTTGTGCTTCGATATGCCGTCCATAACCTTGCATGTACTGTTTAGAGCAAGTGTAGGAATGGCAAGTTGTATCCGATGAATGATGATCAAAAAAGAGAACTGGAGTCTTACCTCGAGTTGACAGAAGGTGATCCTCCGCCAGTGTTTGTTGGAAGAGCCGAAGTGCTAGACGACATTGCGCGTGCTACTAAACAGGTGTGGAAGGGTACGGGATCCGATAAGCATGGCGCAGCGAAAACAACGCGCATTATCCAGGGTGCACCCGGGGCCGGCAAGAGTTCAATCGTAAACGAGATCAGGCAGAATTCGAAGAGGCTTTATACGGAGATCGTTGGCAAGGCACCGATGGTTGTGGCACTGGATTCCGGTAAAATTCATGGGCCAGCAAATATTCTCAAGCCACTGGCCGAGAAGATCAATCCCTTGAAGGCCCAAGAGTTCATGGCCAGGATCACCAAAAACACCAGTGGCGAGGCTGGTTTTGGCCTTGGGCTTTTTCGATTCGCCCGCAAGAAGGAAACCGGCATCGAACATCAGGCGCCGGATGCAAACTGGGACACTTTTGGGGCATGGGTCGAACAGTATGGCGGATTTGACCGTCCAATCGTGCTGGCCATCGACGAGGCACAAAGGCTTGACTATGACCGACAACACCCGCTTGCAAAGCTACTGCAAAGTCTCCATGATGGTTGCGGGCTGCCGATTGCATTGGTGCTAGCTGGTCTCAGCGATACCGAATACTCTGCCCGTAAGATGGACCTGAACCGTATACCTCCCATTCAGAAACACAATATCGGTTGCTTTCCGGATTGCGAGACTAGGGAGTTTATGGCTATATCCTGTGTGCATTTCGGTATTGACGTCGCCGGATACGAGGATGAAATTTATCGATTGGCTGAACCCTGCGACGGCTGGCCACGCCACCTGAATATCGTTCTCAAGGCATTTGCTCGAGAAGCCCTGAGAACAGGCGGCGATCTCGGCAAGGCGGAATGGGAGGGAATCCGCGATGAGATTAAGTCCGGAACAGACGGCTATTATGGCCATCAATATTCGGATGAGATGGAAATCTCCATAAACCTGACCGCCAGAGTGATGGCAGAACTGGACTTCTGTCACAGCCGTGCCAAAATTCAGGATTTGATGGAAGAGCTACATGAGGCGGATCCTCGGAAATATCGCTTGCCAGCAGGGATAGATGCCGATTCCTTTTTCATTCACCTCGTGCACCAGGGGGCTTTGCACAAAGAGTCAGTGGATCGATTTGTTTGCCCGATTCCGTCTTTTCGCACCTATCTGCTTGATCGGGGAGGAATCTTAGAGAATCCTACTCGAATATCAGGTGCTGTTAGCAGCAACGACTCTTCATCGCCTGACTGACCTCTTCAGGCTTTTCCACTCGTTTCAGAATGAGCAATCATCTCTGGATGTTTCAATATCCAGATTTTAAACCCTCAACTCCACTATGAAGTGATGGAATGGCTATCTATCTGGACCTGGCATGTCAGATTAGCAGTTACTGCTAGCCTATGAACTCACGGAAAAACAGACCCCGAAACGATTCTATCCCGGTTTGCTTTGAGACAACAATTACGGGCGATAGGCAGGGTAAGGCCTAGCCCCGATTCGGTCTTCAGCCAAGATTCTGCCTGAAAAACTCTACGGTCCGTTCCCAGGAAAGTGCTGCATCATCGGCATCATACCGGGCACTGGTCGGATTGGCGAACGCATGATCCGCCTCGTACCAGTGCACCGCCAGTTCCGGCTTGCCCGCGCCTTGCATCGAGGCCTCGAAACCGCTCACCATGTCCTGATTGATCCAGCCGTCCCGAGTGGCGAAATGCCCCAGCACGGGGCCTTGCAGGGATGCCAGATCCGCAGCGGCTTTCTTGACATTGCCATAGTAGATGACCGTAGCATCCACCGGTGTGGCCAGCGAGGCATTCAACGACCAGCCGCCGCCAAAACACCATCCCACGGTGCCCACCTTGCCCGTGGAAGCGGGATTCATCTTCAGATAATCGATCCAGCTGACCAGAATATCCGTCGCAACAGCCGGATTGACTTTCTGCATCAGCGCCCGTGCACCGTCCGGCGAATCTGCGACCTCTCCGCCGTACAAATCGACGGCCAGGGCCAGATAGCCCAGCTTGGCCAATTCCACTGCCACCGACCGGATCTGGTCGTTCAGCCCCCACCACTCGTGGATAAGCAGGATGGCGGGTGCCTTGTCTGAGTCTGGCATGGCCAGTGCAGCGGAGACATCCTGACCGCTCTTGGTGGTGAGCATGACGATTTGGGTACTGTCAGCACTAGCGAGTTCGGGATAGGCCAGGACCGTGGCCAGAGGCAGTGATGCCAGTCCTTTGAGGAACAGGCGGCGATCGGAGTTTGAAACCCTGATCGGCGGTAATTTACGGTGATTGCCGCAACCTTTGATGTCACACATGCTTGATTACTCTCGATGGTTTGCTGGAGCGATCCTTGATAAAACAGAATCGGACGTTGGGTTTTGTGTCATCCAATGCAGACTTCGTGTCCGGGGCGTTTCGTTGAAGAGACCAGTTTACACGAGAAATCGGGCAACGGCAGCGGCATGCAATATGTTTATGACAATATCCTGATAAACGCCTTCGCGGTATTCCATATGCAGCCTTCTTCAATCTGATTATTCCGGCCAGGCAAGGGTGAGCTATTCCTTACATGCATTTGTGAGACGTAAGCTTCTAAATGGTGTTGGCATAAATAGATTAACAGATTTACAGTTACGATATTAAAATAAAATATGTAAACAAAAAGTTAAAAGTTGAAATGTTTGGAGATCGTTTAAAGCTCGCAAGAAAGAAGGCCGGATACTCCTTGAGGGGGCTTGCGGAGGCAATAGATAAAGAGGTCTCGGCACAAGCAGTCGGAAAATACGAGCGTGGCGAAATGATGCCGATTTCAGGAGTCTTATTGCGTCTGGCAAGCATTCTGGATGTATCAATTGAATATCTGCTCAGCAATCAGGTTGAGAAACTTGAATCTGTTGAGTTTCGAAAGCTTTCTGGAACATCAGCGAAAGATCGAGCAAAAGTCGAAGCAACCGTGATTGACCATTTGCAAAGATACTTTGCAGTCGAGGAAATCCTGGATATGGAAAGCGAACCCTGGAACGATATCCAGTGCAGTGATCACTATCTCGAAATGGAAAGTGAAAGCGAACTGCTATCCTTGAACTTGCGCAACGAATGGAATCTGGGGCTGGACCCGATCTCCAGCATGACTGCCCTGCTGGAGGATCAGGGTTTCAAGATCCTCGTGATTCCCCTGCCGACAAGGTTTCCGGCCTGACATGTACTGTTCACCGACAGCGACAAGCAAGGCATGTCCCAGTCATTGTCGTCAATCAGGGTATTACGCTTGAAAGACGCAGACTCACGCTTGCACACGAGTTGGCTCATCGACTGCTGGACGAAAAATCGCCTGTGGACCACGAGAAAACTTCGAATGTATTTGCCGGAGCTTTTCTTGTCCCAGACCAGCATCTTGTCGGAGAAATCGGACATAGTCGCAATGCACTCGGGTACAAAGAGATCATTCAGCTAAAACGCATGTATGGCGTGAGTGCCGTTGCATTGCTTGTACGCCTGAAGCAGCTCGGCATCATTGACAGTTCTACTCTTGCGTATGCCTTTCAGACGTTTGCCAGAAAATGGAGAAAAACCGAGCCCATGCCAATAGAAACATCAGATAGCGAGGGGAACTTGAACTTCCTCGGCGTTTTGAGAGGCTTTGTTATCGTGCTTTGGCAGAAAAGCTTATTTCCTTGGGCAAGGCCGCCGAATTGCTACAGCAACCCGCATCGGTAATCGAAGAAGGGTTAAAGGGGCCCTCGCCGGAAAAGTGCAAATAGTTGTCACTGACAAACCTTGCATAACCGATCTAAATTCAGACACTCTAACTATGTCAGGATATCTGAATTTATTAAACTAAGGCCGAGCATTATTGAGGCCTTAGAAGGCAATAAGGTAGTCATTTATAACGCCGAATTTGATATCGGTTTCTTGTCTGAAATAGAAACTCATGCGGCGGAAATCTGGTGTTGCATGAAAAGCTGGGCCGATTCCTACAACGCCGGACGCTGGCAGAAATTAACCGTTGTAGCTAAGGCCGTTGGCTACCAGTTTAACGCTCACCGGGCTTTTGATGATTGCCTAGCCACGCGGGCCGTATGGCAATACCTTATGGCCAAAAGGAAACGAGTTAAGGCCAAACCAAAACCCCGTTATACCAAGCCGGCCATATCGATTGAATCAACCAAGACAAAACCGCCCTCGGACTACCCGTGGATCCCGAAACAAGCAACCAAACACAAGCCATCAATCGGGCGGCGGATCTGGACGGCTTTATGCTGGTTTTGGTTTGCGGCAATCTGGTTTTCCCTGAAATTTGCCGGGTTTGTACTGGGAATATAAGATATATCCCAATGGCAGAAAAGGTATTAAAAATTATCTGGATCGCAGTGCTTGGTTTTTTCGCAATGCGTTTTACTTGTATTGTGCTTGCTTGGTTTTTTGATGCGAGCAATTGCGGCGGTTTTGGTTGCTCAACTTGTAAAATGCTTTTTTATTATAACAGATGATCATTGGCCTTAACTTTTCTTGAGGGCAGGAAATCGGAAACGAATGAAAACCCCTGAAACCGGACAAATTGGCCAGTTTGATAGCCATTCCTGAAAATCCGAGGCCGTGTCTTGCCCTGTATGGCGTTTTCTCAACCCAACCAATACCAAAGCATATCCCCGAATTAAACGCCTCAATAAACGCCTCTTAGAATGGCTTGCATTGGCTTTGAGGGGGTTGGCAGCACTGTTATTTATTTTTCAAAAGATAAAAAAAATATGCCCCAATTCCACTCTGAAGTGCAACACCCCGTGGGGCGGCGGCGTGTTGCAAACGGCCAGCGGGCGGATGACAATCTCCATGTCAAACATAACGGAGAACTGTCATGTGCAAGAGCTACCGCCAGCTGGCCTACGATGAACGATGCCAGATCAAGGTTCTGATGTCCAGAGGCCTGTCGATCCGCGAG
>JAPOSW010000103.1 GCA_026709505.1 Gammaproteobacteria bacterium
CCGCCCATGCCGGAAAAACTCCTGAAACTCGGCTTATGATTAGTGGTAATTAGGTAATATTATGCATAACCAAACTCATAAGTCTCATAAGTCGTGAAAAAACGCACTGGCTTGAGATGGATTAGAATGGCACAATATCTATCGGATTAGCGATGCTGCAACCTCTAGAAACAAAGAGCAGACAGGGATTTTTTGCTATTTATAGGCGGCGAAGTACCGATAATCACCATTGGCCTTCACCAATATGACCGATCCCCAAATTCCGGGTTCACTGAAAACAAAGTACGAACACTCGGATCCGCTACCAGGCTCTCCCTGAAATCCACCATGAACCAATCCAGAGAAATTTCCGAGCAACTTGTTCGGGGTATCGGAATGACCTCGATGCGGACACGAAAGCGATTGATTGATCGCCTGAGGAAAGATGGCATTGGCAATGAAAAGGTTCTGGAAGTCATGTTGAACACGCCACGCCACTTATTTATCAGTGAGGCACTGCAGCACAATGCCTACGACAATACTCCACTTCCCATTGGCAATGAACAGACCATTTCCCAGCCCTATATTGTGGCTCTGATGACTGAATTGCTGCTCGGTGATCGGGATTGCCTGGACAAGGTCCTGGAAATTGGCACAGGATGCGGCTATCAGAGCGCGGTCCTGTCGAAATTTGCAAAACAGGTTTATTCGATTGAAAGAATTCGCGAATTGCAGCTCGATGCCCGTCGACTGCTCAAGCAGCTTGGATACAACAACATCAAGCTCATGAGCGGTGATGGCTTTCAGGGCTGGACAACCTATCAGCCGTATGACGGGATTATTGTCACGGCAGCCCCCCATGAAATCCCTCAAGCCCTGCTCAAGCAGCTCGCACACGCGGGGCGCCTTGTGATCCCGGTTGGCAATGCCGAGCAGACTTTAAGGGTTGTAACCCGGACGCTCACCGGATTTAGTGAAACTACTCATCTGCCCGTCCGGTTTGTACCGATGCTGCAGGGAAGAGCGTGAAGAATGAAATTGTTCGGCCCGCTGTATTCCACTACTCTCAAGTGGTCAAGACATCCAAAAGCGGTATGGTATTTAGGCGGCGTCAGCTTTATTGAATCCTCGTTCTTCCCAGTTCCAACCTCATTTATGTTGGCGCCCATGGTACTGGCGCAACGACTTCAAGCCTGGCGGCTGGCACTCCTTTGCACCATCACCTCATCCCTGGGAGGGTTATTTGGTTATCTGGTCGGCCATTTGCTATTCGAGCAAGTTGGCACCCACATTCTGGAGTTCTACGATCTGCAGCGGCAATTCGAATCCATCCAGATTTGGTACAAGGAATATGGCGTCTGGCTGCTTTTTCTTTCGGGGTTGACCCCAATACCCTATAAACTCTTTACTATTGCATCAGGAACCCTGGGTATGGCGATTATTCCATTTTTTCTGATTTCGGTGGTTGGACGCGGCTCCCAGTTTTTTCTGGTGGCTGCACTGGTTCGCTGGGGGGGAGAGAAGCTTGAGCCGGCCCTCAATCAGCACATTGAGAAGATAGGGTGGTTGCTGCTTGTAGCAGCTGTGGGCGGGTTTTTGGTATTGAGATTATTCGAATGAAAGGTCTTGTTTCAATACTGCTGCTGCTGTCGTTGCTAGCTGGATGCAGCAGTCCTAGCCTGATAGATGTTCCGGTTACCAATGAGGCGAAGTATCAATATACGCCCAGAATCTATACCGTTCAGAAGGGTGACACGCTGTATGGCATATCCTGGGCATTCGGATTGGACTACAAGCAGGTAGCGCAGTGGAACGGCATCCAGCCACCTTACACCATCCACATTGGCGATCAGATACACCTGTATTCGAAAGAACAGAACAACACGGCAAAGACCAAGCCGGTCGTATTGACCAGCCTGCCCAAAAAAACACAGCCAGCTAAAGCCGAAACTGTTGCAGCACCGGCAGAGGAAACCGCTATTGTCCGAACCGCACCGGCTTCAGGCAGGTGGTCCTGGCCTGCACAAGGCAAGCTGGTTGGCAAGTTCTCGCCCAAGGCCGGGAATAAAGGCATACAGATCGCGGGCACAGCAGGCTCGCCGGTCCGAGCCACATCCAGCGGCCAGGTTGTCTATGCGGGAGAAGGCCTGCGTGGTTATGGTAAACTCATCATCATCAAGCACTCGTCCGAATATATCAGTGCCTATGCGCACAACAGGGAAATTCTGGTCAGAGAGGGCCAGGCCATTAATTCCGGTCAGCAGATCGCAAGCATGGGTCAAACAGACACCAACAGGCCAATGCTGCATTTTGAGATCAGGAAGAGTGGCAACCCGATTGATCCCATGAAATTATTGAATCAGTAAAAAGTTGACTTGGAAGATTTGGCTTGCAGGTGATGGCTATACAGGAAGCGATAAAACAAGTGGCGGCGGGCAAAGACCTGAGCCGCCTCGAGATGCAGAGCGTCATGCGCAACATGATGTCGGGCGAGGCGACTGATGCGCAGTTTGGCGCGTTCCTGGCGGCCATGATGATCAAGGGCGAGACCATGGAGGAAATCACCGGTGCGGCAACCATCATGCGCGAACTTTCCGAAAAGGTTGTCACGAAGCAGCAGAAGGTAGTGGACTGTGTTGGTACGGGAGGAGATGGCGCAAGGCTGTTGAATGTCTCCACTGCAAGTGCAATCGTTGCTTCGGTTTCCGGGCTTGCCATGGCCAAGCATGGCAGCCGCGCCGCCACCGGCAAATCCGGCAGTGCGGACATGCTTGAAACCGCCGGAGTCAACATACGAATCAATGCTGGACAGGTCGGGCAGTGCATTGATGAATGCGGGATCGGCTTCATGTTCGCACCAACGCACCACACGGCCATGCGATACGGCATCGGTCCCCGAAAACAGATAGGGATCAGGACCATATTCAATGTGTTGGGACCCTTGACCAACCCTGCTGGAGCCCGGTTTCAGTTGGCAGGCGTATTCAGCCAGAACCTTGTACGCCCCATGGCCGAGGCCTATGCTGAACTCGGATCTGAGCATACCCTGGTGGTTTGTTCTGATGACGGGCTGGATGAAATTTCGATAGCGGCACCAACCCGCGTTGCTGAATATGTGGATGGAAGGCTCAGGGAATACCAGATTGAACCGGAGCAATTCGGATTCGAACGCTCGTCGATTAATGAGTTGGTGGTTGAGAATGCTCTGGACTCTCTTGAAAAAGTCCGAAACGTCCTGGACGGCAGGAAAGGTGCGGCCTACGATATTGTTGCCTTCAATGCGGGTGCGACTATCTACGCAGGAGATAGAGCGGATACTCTTGACGAAGGCATTGAACTTGCCCGCAGTATCCTTGATGGCGGCAAAGGCAATCAAAAATTCGACCAGCTGATCGATTATTCCAATTCGTTTACATGAAGCAAACTGTCCGGAAAGCTTCCACATCCAGTCATCAGCACGCAATTCGCACTCGTCGATCTTGAGGCCATATCGCCACTACAGCAGGATAATCATCGACCTGCGCTCGACTTGAAGCCGGAAGCAACAGGAAAGGCTTGATATCTCTCGAGTTTGGAAATCCGGCTAGACCTCTTTTCGCAATTCTGGATTGGACTTTTGAACCAGATATATACCGATCAAGACCAGTGCCAGCGATCCGAACAATTTCCAGCTGAAGGATTCGCCGAGCAGCCACACCCCCCACAATCCGCCAAGAATCGGTATCAGGTAATTGATTTGCGAGAAGGTAGATGCTCCGAGTCGCCTGATCAACCGAAAAAACATGAGGGTTGCAAGCGCAGTCTGAAACAGGCCCAGAGTGAGGGTTGCCCCCAGAGAACTGGCTGTCGGCTGGATGTGCAAAGGGCTTTCAAAAACAAAAGCAAGGATCAGGCTGATGAGGGTGCCGACTGTCATGGTTCCGGTCGCAAGTGTACGGATTCCAGTGGGCTTATGGCGGCGGAGGTATATCGTGCACAGGGCATAGCAGATCGCGCCGCCCAATACACTGAGCTGCCCGAGGATATCTTGCTGGAGGCGAGAAAGCGCAGCAAACCCAACCAGCAGCAAGAGCCCGGCAAAGCTGATGGTCACCCCCATTGCCTTGGTGCGATTGAGCGGTTCTTCAGGAATCAGCCAGTGTGCGAGAAACACTACGACCACTGGCATTATGCCCATCAGGATTGCCGCCAGCGAACTGCTGATGCGGGTTTCTCCCCAGCCGATCAAGGTATAGGGAAAGCTGTGTCCAAGCAGTGCTACGACCAGGTAAATGATCAGGGTCTCAGTATTCAAGGGGAGTTTTACGCGGGTTGCGGCGAGGTATATCCAGAGCACGACTGCCGCAACACAAAGCCTTGCTGCGGTCAGGGTGTAGGGGGGTATGGTTTCAACACTGATCTTGATGAGCAGAAAAGACGAGCTCCAGATCACGGCAAGAAAAAGAAAAAGTGCAAGGTCTATAATATTGTTTCGCATGACAAGTCTTGATTCTTGATAGTCTGATCGAGTCAATAAATGGAACCGATGCCCCAACCTTCCAAAATACCCGTCTACGACATCCAGAACGCAAACGGCAAAGCCCCGTTATTGATCGGCTGCGACCATGCCGAGAACCGTATTCCGGAGGGTCTCTCGGACCTGGGGCTGGAACCGGCGCATCTTGAGAGCCATATCGCTCTTGATGTCGGTGCCAAGCAGGTATCAATGCTGCTGTCGGAGATGTTTGATGCTCCCTTGATTATGGCAGGTTATTCACGCCTGGTGGTTGATCTGAACCGCTATCCCCACGATCCTTCGTTGATTCTCGACGTATCGGATGGCATTTCGATTCCCGGAAATATGAACCTTGATGCGGCCTCTCGTCAAGAGCGCATTGATGCTTTTTTCGATCCCTATCACAGAAAATACGCTGAAATGGCCAGAGATATGATGGAACGCCACGATGCCCCCCTGCTTCTGGCTTTGCATAGTTTCTCGCCGACGTATGAAGGGCAGCAACGCCCATGGCATTATGGAGTGATGTGGGACGAGTATCCGAAAAATGTCAAGGAACAGCTGCTTGAGGGCTTGAATGGCGTGGGTGGACTGGTGATTGGAGACAACAAGCCCTATGCCGGCCATTCACCTCAGGGCTATGCCCATGTTGAACATGGGCACAAGAACAGCATGCGGGTGGCATTGCTTGAAATTCGTCATGACCTGATCAGCAAGCCGGCCGATCAAGAGCGCTCGGCAGAGCTGCTTTACGAGGTATTCAAGAACATTGTCCCAGCTTGAACCCAGATGAAGATGAAGCTTGTCATCGGCAATCAAAACTACTCTACTTGGTCGATGCGGCCCTGGCTGTTCATTGCCTATCACGGCCTTGAGGTCGAGATTGAGAAACTGTCCCTCAATAATTTGCCCATCATCCGAAAACGCTTTGCACATGGCAAGGTGCCGGTCCTGATTGATGGTTCGCTCGAGATTTGGGACAGCATGGCGATTCTCGAACATCTATCGGAAACATATCCGGATACCGCGGGTTGGCCGCAAGAGGCAAATGCGAGGGCAGTTGCGCGATCGGTGTCTGCGGAAATGCACTCGAGTTTTCAGGCGCTGAGGAGCGAGTTGCCAATGAATTGCCGGAAGTATTTTCCCGGCTATCAGCTCGGCAAAGCGGCCCTTCAGGATGTCAAGCGCATCCAGCAGGTCTGGAACTCGTGCCGTGAGCAGTTTGGAGTTGGCGGACCCTGGCTATTTGGCCGCTTCGGAATCGCCGATTCGATGTATGCACCGGTTGTGATGCGCTTTCGGAGTGCGGATGTAAAGCTCGACTCGGTGAGTCAGGCGTATTGCCAAACTATGCGTGAATGCACGGCGGTCAAAAAGTGGCTTGCCGAGGCCTCCAGCGAGACTGAGATTGTGGATATGGATGAGCTCGATCATCCCTCTGTTGCATTATCATAATCAAGCTTGTGGGAACAATGAATGCCCGCATGCCGGAACTGCTGTCTGTAGTTTGAGACAGCTGTCTGTCCATGCCTGGGTATATGCAGGCTCCGAAATTGGGACGGAACTCGATAATTGCGCATGCCAGTTGGCGAAACAGATAAGCCGCCCAATCGTATAAGTCTAACCGTTACAATCAGAGATACTGGATTCAGATAGACAGAACCTTGTCAGGCAACACATTCGGCAAACTATTTTCGGTCACGACTTTTGGCGAGAGCCATGGTCCTGCCTTGGGCGGGATCGTCGATGGGTGCCCGCCCGGGCTCGAGCTAGACGAGAACAGGCTTCAGATTGATCTGGACCGGCGCAAACCGGGTCAGTCCAAATTTACCACTCAGCGTCGCGAAAGTGACAAGGTGGAAATCCTGTCGGGAGTTTTTGAAGGCAAGACCACAGGCACTCCGATCGGATTGTTGATTCGAAACGAGGATGCGCGTTCCAGGGATTATGCAAAGATCAAGGACCGGTTTCGCCCGGGGCATGCCGATTACACCTATGCCAAAAAATACGGGTTCAGGGACTATCGCGGAGGAGGACGCTCGTCGGCTCGGGAGACTGCGATACGGGTTGCCGCTGGATCCATCGCCAAGGCTTGTCTCCAGGCTCATTACCAGGTGAGCATTCGAGCGTGCGTATATCAAATCGGAAAGCGGCCGATTGAGATCCGGGACTGGCAAACCGTCAACCAGAATGCCTTTTTCGTTGCGGATGAGCAGGCAGTGCCCGAGCTGGAACGGCTGATTGAGCAGACGCGTCGAGACGGAGATTCTCTCGGTGCAGGGGTATATGTCGAGGCGCTGGGAGTGCCGGTCGGCTGGGGAGCGCCGGTATTTGATCGACTCGATGCCGACATTGCCAAAGCCATGATGAGCATCAATGCCGTCAAAGGGGTGGAAATGGGGTCCGGGTTTGAGTCAATCAGTCAACCGGGGTCAGTGCACCGGGATGAAATCACCCCCGAGGGATTTCTGTCCAATAATTCCGGAGGGGTATTGGGGGGTATTTCGAGCGGGCAGGCAGTTACGGCAAGAGTTGCCTTCAAGCCAACCTCCAGCATTCAGGTGCCCGGCAAGACAGTCAATCTCGATAATCAACCGGTCGATATTTCAACAACTGGCCGCCACGACCCATGTGTAGGGATTCGCGGAGTGCCGATTGTTGAGGCCATGCTTGCTTTGACCCTGATGGACCATGCCCTGCGCCACAGGGCGCAAAATGCACCCGAATTCCACAAATGACCTGATTGCGGAGTCGATGGTCAACCTTCCTGCAACTTGTCGAATATGAACGCACAGTCATCAAGAATCGCCCTGGTGACCGGAGCTGGGAGCGGAGTTGGAAGATCGGTTGCCCTGGCTTTGCTTCAAGAAGGATACCGGGTAGCGCTGTTGGGCAGAAGGCTGGAACCACTGATTGAGACCGCCTCCATGGCACAGGCTCAAGAGGCGGAATATCTGGTAAAGTCATGCGATATCAGCATTCCTGAACAGGTCCGGGCTACATTTTCGGAAGTTGAAGCAAGATTTTCAAGACTTGATCTGCTGTTCAATAATGCGGGCATAGGCGCACGCGCTGTGCCGGTTGACGAATTGAATGTTGAAGAATGGCAGGCGGTGGTTGACATCAATCTGACCGGTTGTTTCCTGTGTGCCCGGGAAGCGGTCCTGCTGATGAAGAAGCAGAAGCCGAAAGGCGGTCGAATCATCAACAATGGCTCAATTTCGGCTCACGCTCCTAGGCTGTATTCGGTGCCTTATACCTCAACCAAGCATGCGGTAAGCGGTCTTACAAAATCGCTTGCTTTGGAAGGACGAGAGCATGGAATCTCATGTGGGCAGATTGATATCGGCAATGCGGCAACCCCAATGACCGAGAGAATGAAGACGGGCGTCTTGCAGGCAGATGGCCAGGTGGCAATCGAGCCAACCATGAATGTCGATAACGTAGCTCGGGCAGTGCTGTACATGGATAGCTTGCCGCTTGGGGAGAGCGTATTGTTCATGACCGTTATGGCCAACCAGATGCCCTTTGTTGGGCGGGGCTAGGCTGGTGATGTTCTGCCATCAGTCGATCTCAGCATTACCATTCCGGCGTATCGCAGACTAAACGGACTCGGACTTTGCTCAATTTCCATGAAATTCTCTTCCATGAGTGCAATCATGACGAATGATATTTTGCGAGTCCACCCCAAAATGAAAAAACGACAAGAAAATTGAGCAGGCTGGAACTCGATAAAATACCTGACTTAAGATAGATTAGGGGGTGTTAACATCCCTAAACTACAATGATAAATTACAGTAATGAATGGATCACGCTAAGTTGATATCATGATCGAATCATTAGAGCATGCTCCTCTTATCCATGTTTCGATCAGTTTGAACGCAAAGAGCGTGAATCAGGTAAATAGATAATTGACAGAATGCATGATATTGAATTTGAAGGTTGCTTCAAGAAAGTGAATTACGCTGATTTGAGACCTCGACAAAAGGAAAACTATAACTTCCAAAAGGTTGCTGCCCGCCTTGCAGACTACGGTTTCAACTGTCTACGCTTGTCCGATGACTGGCAGGGAGCGGATTTCATTGCCTGCCACATCGATAACAAGACTTTTCTCAAAGTTCAGCTTAAGGGGCGGCTGGTGGTCGATAAAAAATATCCTAATTACCACTAATCATAAGCCGAGTTTCAGGAGTTTTTCCGGCATGGGCG
>JAPOSW010000088.1 GCA_026709505.1 Gammaproteobacteria bacterium
CGCCGCGTCCGCAATGGCGGGCGCTGGATACGCACGCCTGCAGGGCCTGCTGCAGGCCTTGCAGGGCCGGATTGCGTCGCCTGCAATGCCGGAAAGTCGAGACTGTCTCCGTTTCGGAGGCTGACCGGATGCCTCGCGACCCTGATTCCCCCCTGTCTGTCCATGAAGGCTACGCCCTCATGGACAGACAGGGGGAAGTGTTGCACTTCGGAGTGGAACTGGGGTAATGAAATGGAATGCCCTAATCCATAGATAGTGTCTGCCAGAAAACAGGGGTTTTCTGGCAGACACTACATTAGGAAACTTTTTGCCTCGGTATGTTTTGCTCATTTTATTGTGCCAGCCTGTTGTAACCTCTTGAACATCCGGCCTCTTCCGCCTTCAAATGCCATTGAGCATTACTAACAACTCGCGAAGAGGCAGATCTAGCCTGCTGGATAAATCCATTAAAATGCCTTGTTCATCCAGCCATTTCGCTGCATCTATGACGCGGATTTCCAAAATTCCTTCCTGGCAAAGGCGTGATTTAAGATATTGGTTGATGCGGGGAATATTAGCCAAAATTAATGATTTTTTGGATGAAAGCGAAATATTTTTGAGGAAATCAGCATGGTTGCTGTGACAAATGATGCTGACTCAGATCTCACATCATCCCGAAATTCCGAAATGCATCTTTGATAGCCTCTCTTTTATCGGGCGGGCAAGGCACTGCAAAAGCCTACAGTCTGAATTTCCCCTTTCAAGAGCCGGACATTTTCCCGTTTCCAATCAGCCTGATTTCTTGATTTTTTTCAAGCCCCAATTCCAGTGCCAGGGCGAATTTATTCTTTTTCTTGACTAGTGCTTCCCTTATTTCCGGGGCCTGTTTTTTTCGTTCATGCGTGATTGTGCGGTAGTCTGTCCCATAAACATGATGCTGCTGACCGGCAACATGCTGTGACTTCATGCCTGCGGGGGACTAGCACGAGCGCATGCCTGGTACAGAGCATCTCCCGCTGTTAATTCACATCAGGATCCCATGTATCACAAGAACTGTCAGAATTACCGTTATCCCGGTTTCGTTCAGGCCATGCCAGTTTAGGCATCTGTATCCCGTCGGTCCAGATGATTTTCAATTTCAAGCATTGTGCAATTTTTCCAGGTTGTCTCTCGTCCTGGCTTATCGAGGTTCTTTCCGTTCCATAACTGGCTATCTCCAGTGATATATGTTGCCTGCCTGAAGCTGTATCCGATGCCAGATTTCGGTGTGGACATCTATCCAGCTCCGGGTTTTAGTCCTGAAATCACTGGTATCTCAACATAAGGGATTGCATCAAGCGCCTTTTTCAGGCTTGCGGCATCGGTCTTTTCTGCCAGCATCGATCAAGTCCTCAACCACAATGTGGCTTTCTGGATCATATGTAAGACGTATCAGGATGCGTTTTGCGAGCCAGAGGAATTCGAAGTATGCAATTACGCAGAAAACCTGCCGGTCTTCTCTTCCGCATACCAAGGTGTGCTCCAGCATAACGAATTCGTCTTACTGATACTGGAATTAAGCGCTTCGCTTCTTAAGGATTACAATTTCGATTAATGTTCCCACTTACCATTGCCCACCAAAACCCATCATTTTCAGCCCCTTCAAACCTATCTCCGTTTTCTTCAAGTAAGGCAACGCGCTTTAAAGCATGCAGGTTGATGGCTTGTCCTTTACATATAGTCCCTATTGCCTGTTTGTTAATCCATTTGCCATCAATGTACTGGATATGACCCTCCCTAAAATTTACCATCCCAGTGGCTATAATTTCAGTACCTTCTGGAAAACTATACACTAACTCCCTTTCACTTGGATTCTTCCGGCTTTCAGAAGTATCAATCTCAAAATACTTTTCTATCCACTTGTTATCAAACACAATCCCGACATATGCCCAGCCTTCGACATTAGAATTATCTTTTTCCGTTGAACTTTCTGTTGAGAATTCGGGTGTCTCCGCGTTTGCTTCATTGACAAGAGGATATATTTTTTCAACTTTATGCCTACTGACTGCAAAAGCACTTTTATCGGGATCCGCATCGCTACAGCTACTGCCTAATACTCCTCTAAATTTTCTTTTCTCGTTAACAGCATGAAATACAACTTCCATCGCCTTCTTTTTTGGTTGTAAAATGATGGCTTCATCGTTTGTCGCATCTTGTTCCAATGACGAATTAAAGAGAACAATATAATCATTCCAAACATCATCATATGCCTCTTTTTCTTGAGGCGTGGCTCCCATGCCAATTAGTATACATTTATTTTCTTTTAAATGAGATGACTCTATAAGAACATGAATTTTATGATCATGCGAATTTCCATCTTCACGGGTAATTCTCCTAGACTTAGTCCATACTAATTCATCATTATCAGTACGAGCAGACACAAATGCAAAATCCGGCAAATGATCTTCTACATTTTCAATTTTGTACTCATTAATATATGCTATTGTATTATCAGTATCATCGAAAAATAATCGATTGAAGTATGAGTATAGGGAAACATCATCAGATAATATAATCGGCAATGTGGTGAAAACAAGTAAAATTAGTAGAACAATGATGCCGGATATCTTACTTTTTCTAACCGATTTCACCAATTTCTCTAGATTTTTTGTAGATTTAGATAAACTCATGGAGCTATAACCTCTCGTGTTAAGTGTTGATGCGAAATCATGTTCAATCTGTCTGACGATAGAAATCACATTGTGTAATACTTGCCTCACCAACTAGCGAGGCAGAGCATCGGATAATTTCATAATCATTACTGCCGATTGGGGTCAAGCTAAATTGAGATTTGTGAGACGTTATTCGTCATGTACTTGTCCATCCTGGGCTGTTTCAGTATCCGTGCGTCTCTGAAACACGGCACAAGCAATGCGCCCACTGAAAGTGAGGCCATTATTGACAGGAGCAGGAATAATCCAGTATCAACCGGACTCCGAAGAACTGAATTTCTTCCTCTTGATGATTGGCGGGTAGGCGTGAACCGAGCTAACGCGACCGGCTCTTTATTGTGCGACGCAACATGGGGGGGGGGGCAATGTCTGGAATACAGCACCCTAGTAGGGCCGGTGAGGCAAGACCGGTGCTTTCTGAGTTGTGCATCATTGTCATTCCTGATTGCATATCGATTGCAACTGTGGGTTTATTATAGCACCAGTCATGCAACAATTCCTGCTGAATTTCGAAAAAGAATTGTATCCACCACCACAGTGGCAGTTCCGGCATTAATTTGTTCAACCATGTAGGCTATCACGACAGCAAACGCAATTTGCCTGTAGGACCAATCATCTATGATGTCGGTTGTACAACCGGTTATTGCATACCCAAGAAAAACCAGGATGACCAGGCCGATCGCCAAGTACGCATAGAAGTCGTAGTCTGTAAATGGAAACCGCCAGTTTTTCATGTTCTCTCCAAACGTTTACTGTTTGCTCCTCGTAAATATTTGAGTTTTCTGGCAAACGCTGCAGTCAATCAAGATTCGAATTCTGCGTTTCGCCTTGAGGCCTGCAAATACATGAGAATTATTATTAGCAATTATTCTTGCTATTGGCCCTACTTGGTATTATGGTCCCGACCCGGTGCCGGTTCAGAAAAGGCGGAACACTGATGGTGGCGGGCAGGTCCGGTTTCGGTAGCCCATGTCCTCAAGCCTTTTCAGACTTGGTTCTGCATACCGGCAGGTTCTTCTGGTCCCAGAAGGTAAGGCAGGTTTGGTACCGATCAGGTTATTGAACATGAAAGCAGGAAAAACCACGACATCCGCGCTGCTTGCGCTGGGCCTGCTGGTTGCAGGCCTGATTCCGATTCCGTCCGTCCCTTGCGGGAGTTTCGGCAACGGGAAGTGATGTACTGTAACACTATGTCAAGCCGGCCAGGGCAAAATACGAGGATTCGCTTGTTTCGGCTCACGACCTGCAAGGTGTAGTCAGCGAGTTTGTAGACAATCCGACCGAAGACAATATGGCAAAGGCGAAAAGCGCATGACTGGTCGCCCGGATTCCATGTCAGCAGAGTGAGGTCTGCGGCCACCAGTTTTCGGCCGAGATACTAATGGGGGAAGTGAGGCAGGAAACAGGAGGGTTCAGGCGGCCATCGACATACTGAAGAACCATGCCGGCGCGATTGAGGATGCGGTTGCTGTCTTGAATCTCAGGGCCATTGAGTTTGAAGGTTCCGACAGCCTTGACAACCCGCAAGCCGTGCTTGAGTAAGCGTTGCTGACCTTGATTCGTGATTCTTCAATAAGTCGTCAATCTGTTGTGGCAAGAATAAGAAGCGATCGGTTTATGGGTTACAGCACTCAGAAATCCAGCGTCTATCCCGAATATAGGAACGTTCTGGCCGTCTGCCTCTGGCTGGAAGGGAGTTCCCAGTTTCCCGTGGTGCGCTGTGGGCATGAGAGGGACTTGAAGGCCCCCGGCTTTTTTTTGGTGTGCCTGTGCCTGTGACGGGCAGGGCAATATTCGTGTGGAATATCATCGAAAAACCTCCATTTTCAAGGCTGCTAGCCGAAATTGATAATAGAGAAAAAACAATGTCGTGAAGAATCATCACTGGAGCTGCGGGAGCTGTTGTCGCAGTAATTATCCTCTTGGGCCTGAATAAGTTAACTAACTGGATAACGATCAGATCATTTTCGATCCGGCCGTTCCTGATGGAGCAGTAAGTTGCATTCCTGCATCCATGCGAGGAGGCTGATGGCTGGGAGGACTATGCTGACGGTGCAGGCAAGTTTCTGCTCGGTGCTGGCGAGGGCGTATTGCACCCTCGAGGGCCGCATCCACCACAAAAAAACACGGGTCCGGTAAAACTCGACAAAGCCAGTTTCGGGACCAGGGAGGTCAGAGAGGCATGCTCTGACAATTGGCGAGATGCCTGAGCATAATCACGACAGTGGATCAGGGAAGCATCTCGTACAGATAACTGGCAGATACACGGCTGAGAAAACTGATTCCAGTAAACATGAGATAAATATCAAATACGGGGTTCCGATAGAAGTGTCCGGGAAAGGACAGGCACACAACAATATGCCTCCGTATATTGCATTGTACTTCTGCCAGAAAAAGCGCCAGTAAATTTCAGGGTATCTACTCTCGTAGCGCCGGGGGGCAGTTCTGGAGTGGTGGAAAGGATTAAGAATTAGTGACCGGAAGCCATTCATCGTAGCCCAGAGGGTTCAACTCACTCTCGACAAAGGCGAGCCAGCCGGAAGCGAGTGCTGCATGGTTGTCGGTAACGGCGCAAAGTCACGGGATGGGTTGCCAGGAAACCTGGGAGTGCCTGCATCTTCCACTGGAGCAGGAGTTTCGGTACCAAGCACAATCCAGACAACACTGGCCTGATGAGCGGTCTGCGGTTCATCGGGTAGGCAGTCTTGGCGCTTTGACAGTACTGTTGAAGGCTGGGAACCGAGTCCATCGGGACCCGTTCGAGGCAAGCGAAGCGTCATCCGAGCATCAAGTCGGCGATCAGTCACCTGGAGAGTTGCGGCCTGGCCGGGTTCGTGCACATGACGCGGACGGCTTTGCGCGTGCCGTTGTCCTATCGGTGCTGAGGCCAGCGTCAAGCGGCTGAGCGAAGGCAGCGCCTGCGAGCTGCCTGGACTCCTCTGGCAGAAGTGCCTTCCCGTTCCCGGCTACCGGGAATGGCTGCCTATGGCTACATCGCGCAGAAACCCCTGCAACGCCGGTTCTGGAGCAGCAAGATCCCATAATGCAGTGCACAAAACAGTGGATTCCGCCCCCGGCTACACAGCATCTGGACTCGTAGCCTGCCAGGCTGGCTCGACCCTTCAGCAGCCGGAAAACAGGGGTTTTCTGGCAGACACTATTTATCTCACATTTTGTGAATCAGGGCAGCAATCCAGAAAACCCTGTTAGCTTGGGACCACTCTACCTTGTCCACAAATTATGGATAAGGAACTAACAAATAGTAGATTGGCCGAATATCTACGCATAACCCATGAGAAATATTTGTCCTCAAATGATTTTCCTTCTTTGAAAAAAAGGAAGGTCGGGATTCCGGCTACGAAGAGATATCTGAAACATTAATGCTCGGGAGTGGTGTTGGGTTTCGTAGATGAGCGTCCAATTTCTAAGAAATTCACTTCCGGATCATACTCTGATGCATTTTGGTTTACGAGTCCTGTCGCCATTCGACCGAATATTGCCCGGGTAGTGGACATTAAAACAGAGTCTTTGATTCTGTCGTCATTTGTCGCCTCAACAAATGCTTGAAATGTCTTCAGACTCAATGCTCGATGTTGATTAATTGTTGATTGGTGTAATAGAGCCCGATAAATTCGACCGCACCAAATTGTAGCCGAAAAAATAACGGCGATGATGGTAATTTTGCTCACGACTCTTCTAATTATTTCCTCCCACATCTTTTCTTCTTGAATAGTTGTCCCCCAGAAATAGAATAAAATAGCGAAAGAGATCGTCAGCAAGGCCAGAATTGCTGTAGTCAAAAGCCACCACCTGGAAAGTTTCTTTAATTTTTTGGCCTCATCACAAAATTCTTCAGAAAACGTGGCTACTCCTGCCTTGGCCGCAGCGACTCTCGTAGCTGAAGCAATATTTTGAATCTCGTTTAATTCTTCTTCACTCTGTTTTCTTGTATTTTCTAGCAGATTTTTGGCTTCGCTTATCGCCGAATTCAAAGTGGCAATATTTTTATCCACATCACCTTGTCTAAACGCCAAGTATGGGATAAATGGAGTTGCAGATTGATTTAGTTGCTCTACATTGCTGTGGAGATTCCGCACTATATCATCACGTCGAGTGGCAGGCTCACCCATAAGGTTGAAGCTATCGATTTCCACGAATACCTCAATTATCGGTGATATCGTGTTAGTGATATTTTGGCATGCGCTGTCAGTTAGATATAAAAGTGGCAATCGCTTTAAATCTTCAGCAATCGAGAATGCCAAATCAATATCATTCTTGGCATCCTTGAAATGGATAGCACCCCATTCTAACCTCTTTGTAAGATCTTTATCTTTGTAATTAATGATACTGTCCAGATTTTCCTCAAGACTTGAAATATTTTCCTGATTTGCCATAACTTAGTCAAACTGAAGAAGGTAAGAAATTTCATGCGCTGGAGCGACTTCGATTGTCAAAGGTAGCTACTCGCGCCTTCAATTTTACTTCATGAAACGGTTTGTTTGAGGAATTATATACATTCTACACCATCAGCACCTAGCCAGTCATTTCGCTGATCTGAAACCCCAGCCGCCAGTTTATACGTTCTGCCAATGCAGTTAGCTCTGGACACCTTAATTAAATATGCGATGCAGAGACCGCCAAAGAAGGAATGGCGGTTTATGAAGTCAAAAACCAAATCCTGAAACCGGCAATTTTGCACCCCTCATTTCTCAACGTGCCGATGGTGTAGAATGTATATAATTCCCAAACGGATTAAGCTAACGCGGGTCTCCTGTTTCAACGGTCAAGTGAATTCATTTCCAGCAAATGCTTTGATGCTGGGCCGTATTGGCACTGTCACTCAGGGTGGTTTGATGATAATTATGCTGATTCCCGTATTCTTAACCAGCTTAATATACAGAGCAGAATGACCGACAAGGCCGCAATAGTAGCCATTGACCACAACATGATTTTCCATCCGGGGTCATTGTTCCCCAGTTCCACTCCGAAGTGCAACACTTCCCCCTGTCTGTCCATGAAGGCGTAGCCTCATGGACAGACAGGGGGGGGGGAATCAGGGTCGCGAGGCATCCGGTCAGCCTCCGAAACGGAGACAGTCTCGACTTTCCGGCATTGCAGGCGACGCAATCCGGCCCTGCAAGGCCTGCAGCAGGCCCTGCAGGCGTGCGTATCCAGCGCCCGCCATTGCGGACGCGGCGGCGGTTCAGCCGGTCCTCGACCTGCTTCACCTGCTCCGGCGTGACCTGGCGGAAATCGGTGCCCCTGGGAAAGTACTGGCGCACCAGGCCATTGGCGTGCTCGTTCAGGCCGCGCTCCCGGGAGTGGCAAGGGGTCGCGAAGCAGAACCCCGCGTCCCGTCCGGCGTAGCCCTCCCGGTGGCCGGCGAACTCCTTGCCGTGGTCCGCAGTCAGGGTGCGGGTGCGGTCGCGGAACGGTTCCATGCGCCGCAGCAGGGCCTCGGTCACCGGTGCCGCGGCCTTGCCGGCCAGCAGCTCGAGGAGCGTGAACTTCGACCTCCGGTCCACCGAGGACAGCACGGCCCCGCGGTGCCTCGCGCCGATGATCGTGTCCAGCTCCC
>JAPOSW010000122.1 GCA_026709505.1 Gammaproteobacteria bacterium
GTGCTTCCGATGCAAATACCAGGGAACGGCTGAAACGTGGAATTTCGGCACCAACCGTTGTGTATCAGCCGGCAGCTGACGGGCAGCGGCGGAGGGGGAAGCTGGTCGATGTCCGCCAATACATGCGGCAACTAGCCAACCATGTCAAGACGCACGCGGGGCGGTATTAACCGCCCTTTTTCATGTTCCAGTGTTCCCAGCTTGAATCTTCAAGCACTCGCAAGGTCTAACCCCTCAAAGATTCAAACACGAATTGGGATAGTGATCGCAAACAGTGCAGGCCGGCCAGCAATTAGGGCTGGCTGACGGCCTCAATGCCGGTCCGCGAATGGCGGGCAGAGACATCCGGACGGTTCCAGCCGGCGGTTTCAGAGCGCATGGCATCAATGCCGGCTGCCCTGCAGTGCACACTCCAGAGCGGCCATGATCGGGCATGGACAAGGGCGGCTTCCGGGCCGCCCTTTCCCGCAGTCAGGCTCCGTAGTTTTCAAGCCCTTCATCCAGAAACTACTGACTCCCGGACTGCCCGGGAATGAACGCCCGCCGTGCCGGCATTTCGGCGTGAGAGAAACGCCCGGAAAACTGCCAGAGGCAGACGTGTACACATGAAAGGCTTTCAATTACGTTTGACACCTTTCCGACAACTCATGTTGAAACGCATGAGTGACCATGCCGGTCCCGTTTTGATCAAACGGCGGTATTCCTCACTATGCATGCATAATGAAAAGAAGGCCGAGTAGCCTGTCAAATACTGAAAACAAGTCAGACGAAAGACATGTCGACTTCCCCAAACTCGCCGAAATCACCACGAATTTGGTCGCCGGCCACAGCCTGATAGGTGGGGGAGGCGGCTCCGGTAGTAACGAAGTCACCTTTCTTGAGTTCCTTGCCGTGGGATTTGAGAATATTGGCCAGCCAAGCCATGGCATTAAGCGGATTGCCCAGAACATTTGCACCTGATCCGGTTTCCCTGATCTCGCCGTTGATCCACAACTTGACCGCATGACCGGCAAGATCAACCGTTTTCCAGTCACTGACCGGCTTGCCCAAAACACTGACACCATGAATTGCGTTGTCTGCGATCAAGGCATTCGCCCCGACTTTGGTGAAATCGGTGTAGCGATGATCAACCACTTCAATCGATGGGATCAGACTGCCGATAAAGGGCAAAATTGTCTGGGCCGTGTAGGGATCATCCGAGACCGGCAAGTCTTCACCCATAACCAGCAGGAATTCCGGTTCCACAATCCTCTGCGTGAAGTCCCTAGCGGCGAGTGCAACATTATTTTCAAAAGTGGAATGCTTCATCAGGCACCCATAGAATGGCCCATCAGTGCCGAGCATTTTCATAAGCGGTGCAAAGGTGCATGCCAGTTTGTACCCGATCACGGGTGAATCGTTGAGCTCGGTCAGTTGCGACACCAGATCTTCCTGGGCACGATATGCCAAGCGAGTAGAACCCGGGTACAAAGATGTCGGCAGGTTGTCCGCAACCGTCATATTCTGCCGAGCTGAAAGCAACCATCTGGCTGCGTCAGTCACGTTATTTTCCATATCAGGCCTATAGATGAAATGTGAAGAGGTTTGCCACAGGCAAACAGATTGTATAGCAATTTAGGCACTCGGGAAAATCTCTCGGTCACGCCAATCGGAAAATGAGTGTTTTATGCCGGTCAAGAGGTCATTGAAGATCCAGTTCCATCAGCAACCAGTCTGATAAGCGGGAATAATCAATCTCGGTGCACTGATCTACCTTCCATCCATTTATGCGACATCAGCAATATGTTAATTATTTTCTTCGCTTAATATCAGGCCCTGATCTAACCAAGCTCGCAAATAGCCTCCCCCACAATCGGGAAAGTTAGCGATTTCGAACTTCCACTCAACACGGACTAAATAAGCTTCCGTGAAGATTGATAAACTATGGTCATCATCAACATGCAATTCCAGAATTCGATTATCCCATCCTTGAAAAGCAGGCTAGTCCGAGAACTGAAAATCAAAATCATCAACTGATGGCATGATTGCTTCATGAACGAAAAGCTCTTTCCGAAACCATCACCTGCCGACCCAGTGCCTTTGGAGAGATAGCCAAGAGGCATTGACTGTGCCGAATCCGGACGCGAGGCATTCTTTCGAGGCCGTGATGACGAATACAGGGTTTTTCGGAATGCTGTCCTGAACCTCAGGGGCAATGTCATTGGGTAAGGCACCATGATATTCCAGGGAGCACCGGGGCGGGCAAAACAGCACTGATGCAGAAGTGCATGGAGGCTGGTCGCCAGCATTCGGCCCTTGAAGACCTATGGACAGCGGCATTGACAGACCCAGCGAGCCTGAAATGTCCTAATGCCATGAAGGATGACATGGTCAAAGGCGTGACGGACTGTCTGCATCGAAATGCCCGCAGGACTCCCCTTGCAGCAGCCTTCTTCAGCTTGAGCGATGCCGGAGAAATCCTGAGTGGACGAGGTCTTTCAAGACCTCTGGACGAGCAGGCCGTGAATCTTGAACTTTTGGATTATGAAGAGGCTTGTGACGTCATTCGAAGCATGTTCAAGGACTACAGCTTTACCGGCTCGAGCGCAGATCAGGAAATATGGTTGGAACGCCTGGCGGGAGCTGTCTCAAGGCTGGTCGCAGCACATCAATCGCATAGCCGTTGCCGCTTCTTGCGCCATCGTTGAACATGGAGGCGAGATCAGGAGTGAATGGCTTGAACAGGTTCTTCAAAGTGCCCATGATCGCAAGGAAGACTGCTACAGGACGATCCTTCGCAGATGCTCGGGACAGCCATGGGTGTACAAACAGTTGGCATTAGTTTCCAGAGAGAGGGATGGGGTACTCGGTTGGAATGAAATACAGGACTTAACCCGATTCGCTCAAAGCGAGAAAGGGCAGTCCACAGATGAATTTTTCTCTGATGCACACTTCATGCAGGTGTCTTGATTGAGGCCACAAGGCTTCGCAAGCACTATCAAATTCCCACCCCTCTCTTGGCAAATACCTTCGAAAATTGCCTGTAAAGACAACACCCTATGCCACATAGGACAGGTGGTGTCTCAAAAGCTCCAGGAACTGAACAGCACTGGACAAGAATCGCAGCAGGAACAGCCGCTTGGGTTGGTTTATCCTGAACAGGAAATTGCCCCCTCACTGCTTGTCATGAAGGGTACGAGTAGAGCGAGAACCAGGTGAAATAGTTGTTCTAATGTTGAAACGCATGATGTTCATTCCATGTCGGTTTGATCAAACGACAGGATTTTCTCTATAGCCATACAATAAATGAAATGACGGCTAAGAGCATTCTGGCAAAAAAGATACAGTTTCCATAAAGACTCTGTTGTTGATTTAATGCACATAACCAGTATCCCCAATGGCACGGGAAAGCTTGAGGCAGGTTGTGGAACCAGGATCAAGTTATAAAATATTCGTTCCTTTATTCATCCCTTTATGCTACAAGATCACTTGTACTGCTTTGCCTAGACTATCTGCTAACTAACTCGGACCGGAAGGACATAAATTGGCTTCACCAGCATTCACTTTTGAAGGCATCTATACGCCGATAGTTACCCCATTTCAGAAGAGCGGTCAAATCGATTTCGAGACCCTGGGTGAGGTCATCGAATTTCTCATTGAACAAGGAGTACATGGGTTGATTACCGGAGGATCAACCGGTGAGAACTATGCACAGACCGTCGCCGAAAGACTTGAGATAGCAAAATTTACCCACCAGATTATCAAGGGGCGCACACCTCTGGTGGTCGGCACCGGTGCAATGTTGACCCTCGACTCTCTGGCTTTGGCAAGAGGCGCCAGGGAACTCGGGGCAGATGCGATACTCCTCGCAAGCCCGCCCTATGCACTGCCCACCGACCATGAAAATGCACTCAATGCACTTGCCATTGATAAAGCCGCCAATTTGCCCATCATGCTTTACAACTACCCGGGGCGAACCGGCACCATGATGGGTGAGGAGTTTCTCGACCGAGTAGGCCGCTCCAGTAATTTTTGTGGGATCAAGGAAAGTTCCGGTGACATCAATCAATTGCATCTTCTCGCTCGGGATTACCCACATATTCAGCTTGGCTGTGGCATGGATGATCAGGCACTGGAGTTCTTTGCCTGGGGCGCCCGGTTTTGGGTTTGCGGTGGCTCGAATTTTCTACCCGCAGAACATATCGCTCTCTATGAGACTTGCGTACTGCAGGGAGACTTCAACAAGGGGCGCCGCATCATGTCTGCCATGATGCCGTTGATGCGCCTGCTTGAACAGGGAGGAAAGTTTATACAGACAATCAAATATGGCGTGACCCTGCAAGGCATGCATGCAAGTCATGTACGCGCACCCCTGAAAAGCCTGAACAAGGATGACAAGCGTTCTGTGGAACAGGCAAGTCAAGTCTTGAAGACAACCATCAATAACATCATAAGCGGGGGCTGATCAATGGAGCTTTTAACTCTGGACGAATACCAGGTACTTGCAGAAAATCTGGATTTTGCAGCCACTGCCTACATTGACGGCGCACATCGTCCGGCTATTTCTGGAAAAACCTTTGCAACGACCAATCCGGTACTGGCAAGTTGATCGCAAATATCGCATCCTGCGATGCTAGAGATGTGGACTTTGCCGTTGCAAAAGCACGTGAGGCATTTGATGATGGAAAGTGGTCAGCGCTTCACCCCACCGAACGCAAGGGCACCTTGATTCGCTTCGCCAAGCTGCTTACCCATAACCGACGTGAATTGGCGGTATTGGAGAGTATTGAAAGCGGTAAAACCATTTATGACTGTGAAAACGTTGATATTCCTGAAACTATCAACACGATCAAGTGGCACGCCGAACTTATCGACAAAATATATGACCGGGTGTCACTACCCTCGGAAAACCACCTTGCGATGATCGTCAGGAAACCTATCGGCGTGGTCGGTCTGATTCTTCCCTGGAACTTCCCGCTTCTCATGCTGGCTTGGAAGATAGGCCCAGCCTTAGCTTCTGGATGCTCAATAGTCGTTAAGCCCGCAGAACAGACATCCTTGAGCATCTTGAGAGTTGCTGCACTTGCCACCGAAGCCGGATTGCCCAGGGGTATGTTGAATGTTGTGACGGGCTCCGGTGCAGAGGCGGGAGAGCCCATCGGACGCCATATGGATATTGACATGGTTTCGTTCGCCGGTTCGACTGTCACGGGAAAGAAGTTTCTCGGCTATTCCGCAGAAAGCAATGCCAAGGAGGTTGTGCTTGAAATGGGCGGCAAAAATCCCGCAATCGTTATGGACGATGCCGATAATCTTGATTACATTGCAGCACAAGTCGTCAATGGGGCATTTTGGAATATGGGTGAAAACTGTTCTGTATCTTCCCGGCTCATTGTGCACAAAAGCGTCAAGGATGAATTGTTGAAGCATATTGAATCTCATATGCGGCAATGGAATACCGGTAACCCACTTGATCCAGAAAACCGGTTCGGCCCTCTGGTGTCCAAAGAGCACTATGACAGGGTTTCCGGATATCTGGACAAGATAGACAGTGTTCTATATGGTGGCGGTACCTCTCACAATGCCTTTGTGGAAGCAACAGTGGTCGAGATTCCCAGCAATGACCACATTCTGGCACAAGAAGAGATTTTCGGCCCGGTCCTGAGCGTGATCGAGATCACCAGTCTCGACCAGGCAGTGCAAATTGCCAACGACACCCATTTTGGGCTATGTGCCTCTCTGTTCACATCCAATGCCAGGAATGCATTGCGTGCCGCGCGCAAAATCAAGGCCGGAACCGTCACTGTCAACAGCTTTGGCGAAGGCGATATTACAACCCCTTTCGGCGGCTTCAAGCAATCCGGTTTTGGAGGTCGTGACAATTCGATATTGGCTCATGACCAATACACCCAGGTCAAGACAATATGGCTTGACTTGACCGATAGCCAAGACCAGTCTATTGACTAATCGCATAGAGGCGATACGTCTGCCGTTCCACCAAGGTCCCGCGGCCTGGAGCAAAATTCTCGGTCAACAGGATCCGCCACGGTCATTGCAAACAGATGGTTTTGCCGACATTGCAGTAGTGGGTGCCGGGTTTGCGGGGTTGTCGGCGGCCCGCCGACTTCTGCAAATCGAAGATCACCTAAAGGTAAGCGTGCTTGAAGCGGGACGGATTGCCGAGGGCGCATCAGGACGAAATTCAGGATTCATGATAGACCTGCCGCACGATATAGCATCGGATGACTACTCCGGCAAAAGTCTTCAGCTCGACCGAAACCAGATTGACCTCAATAGGATGGCGATCTGTTTTGCCGATCAGTCTGTAGAGGAATACGGGATCGATTGCAACTATTTTGACAAGTCCGGAAAAATAAACGGTGCAGCCAGTAACCGGGCTCATCAGCGAAATCTCAGCTATGCTGAAAACTTGAGCGCACTGGATGAGCCACATGAGATCCTCGATCGCAAGCAAATGCGAGAATGGACAGGCAGTAGCCACTACCAGTCGGGACTCTATACCCCGGGCACAGTGATGCTGCAACCCGCTGGATATATTCGCTCTCTCGCCAGTGGACTTGAAGGGAACGGGGTAACAATCTACGAAAACTCACCGGTCCAGATCATTGAGCGCTCCGGCAGATTATGGAAGTTGGCAACCCCCAAAGGAACAATTTCTGCAGAGCGTGTCATTCTTGCAGTTAACGGCCAGCTTGAGAGTTTCAGGTTGATGAGACATCGCTTGATGCATGTATTTCTTTACGCATCCTTGAGCGGAGAAATTGATTCACAGAGGCTTCGCACAATTGGCGGAAAACCAAGATGGGCATTGACTCCCTCAGACCCAATGGGGACTTCCATGCGTCGTATCGATGCTTCCCTGGGCGGAAACCGCATCTTGACCAGAACTTGTGCTTCGCTTCGTCCGAATATGGCGGTTAATAGCAGAGATATTGCCCGTGCGGCGCAAATCCATCACAAGAAGTTTGCCCAGCGCTTCCCCGAACTGACTGGCGTCAAACAGGAATTTACGTGGGCTGGGCATTTGTGTCTGACACGGAATTCAGTTGCCGTCATGCGCGAGATAGAACCGAACATGTTCACCGCCTGTGTGCAAAATGGTCTCGGTACTGTTCGAGGTACACTCACCGGAATTGGCGCCGCAGAGCTCGCGTGCGGAATTTCCAGTCCCATTACCGAGCATTTTACGTCAGAACCCGATCCTGTGCGACTTCCACCAGAACCATTTGCAACCTGGGGTGCCAACGCCTGGATACGATTTCGCGAATGGCAAGCGAAAGATGAATAAGCTGACTCAGGTAGAACAACCAGTTTGGCTGGGCAAAAAATCGCAGTGATAGCGAGAGAATGGGGTTTCAGCAAAAGTGGTGCCGGAAAGAGGACTTGAACCTCCGACCTGCTGTTTACGAAACAGCTGCTCTACCAACTGAGCTATTCCGGCATTTTGACGTGTTGATTCCCTAAAACCTTGAATCTAGGAATTGAAGCCGTTGCTTGAGCGATTGCAAAATCAACAAATTTGTCCGCTGAACGGGAGTATACCAACTTTTATGTGAAATACTCAGCAACTGCTTCAGTGTGCTTTATCCTGAATTAGACGGCTGGGATTTGCAATTCGAGCACCAGTATATAGGGGGTGTGTCAGCTTAAGCAATTCACCAATAGACGCTGACTTTCCAGTGCTTCGAGAAGCAGGCCATCTTGCCTCTCTCCCGGATAAGAAGTCTCAAGAAAATGCAGTCAATCTAAGGCACCTACTGCATCATCCTGAAAAGGATAGAAAATAACCTGGCCATGTTCTGTTCGCCAGCATGCTGTAATTTTCTTCTCACCGGAATAACTGGGCAGTTGAGTCAAACAGGCTTCGGGATTGCTATTCTCCCATTCGGTAAAGCGTTCGGAAAGAGAAAGCAGATGCACCTTTTCATCACTTGATCCCAGCCCCACTTTTGCTGCCTCAGCATGCGGCCCGGACCAAATTGCCCATAATACGTTCGCACCTGTATTTCAAATCTCATTACGATGGTTCCACGAGAAGGAACGGCTCGAATCCTGGAAATGCGTGGATGGGGA
>JAPOSW010000080.1 GCA_026709505.1 Gammaproteobacteria bacterium
TGTGGGTTGCAGGGCCGTCATTTTCCAGTTTGTCAACTTATGTATATAAGCCCCTAAATTAACCGCACTGGCCGTGCTGGCGGCAGTCCTGATGGCCGCACCGGGATGGGCGCAGACCACGGTAACGTCCAGCGGGCGCGAGGGTCCGACAACCTGCGTGGGCGAAGCTGAAGTCGACGCCACGAATTTCCCCATCACGGCCCTGTCCACAAACAGTGTGACCGTCACGGCCCGTGAAGTCACGTGGAGTCAGGTGCTGGCGCCGCTGGGCGATGGGCAAGCGCCCACAAACGCTACTATCACCGTCAGGGTTTACAGAGCCGCAGATGGAATGGGAGCGGATAATGACCCCGCCAATGGCCTTGTCGGAACCATTAGCAGCTCATCCCCAACCTATGCCGGTGGGAGCGCAACAAGAAGCGGCCTATCCCAAAACACGCTGTATTATGTCATGCTTGAAGCGGGTCCGGCGGGGAGAGACACCCAGATACTCGGGAGACGCTGCTTCATGACGGGCGGAACCTACACCATGACAGTTGATCCCGCTAACGGCCAGACGAGCGGGTGCTTCTCGATCTCTCCCCGCACCCCGGCGGACGTGCGCAACTGTCTGTGCGGGCGCGGGAACAACTCCCCTCGCGTTCTGGGGCTGTTCACCGACGAAACACAGAACCAAGCTGTTCGCAATCATAATGGTTGCCGTTAACCCCGTGACGCACGCGGGGCGGTCCTCCAATCGCCTCAGCCTGCCCTCATTTTAGCAAAGGTTATAATCCCCAATGTTTATAATCTATCCTGCTGTATCACAAAACCCACTTATGATTGGTGGTAATTAGGTAATTATTTATATCGCATAATAGAAATACACTTCCATTTTGCTATGACCTAACCATGCCAGGAAGCGGCGGAAGTGCGCCGCCTGACCCGGCTCCCGCCCTGAACGCCTTCCCGCTCCCGGCACGCCGGGAACCGGGGGCCATGGCCCGCCTTCCGGCAATCCGGCCTGCACCCCGGAATCCCCCATGATGCAGCGCACAACAGGGCGGGAAGCGACCGGTTCCGCACCGGATTTCGCAGCATTCCGCTTGTCCGTCCGCTATGTCCGGCCTCCCGACAGCCGGAAAACAGGGGTTTTCTGGCAGACACTAATTACCACTAATCATAAGTCATGTTTCAGGAGTTTTTCCGGCATGGGAGGCGTGTTCTCAGGGCGACATGACATTTGTCCTCGTCTCCGTAGTGTTCAAGAAATTCGTCAAGACTGAGACCTTTCCGGAACTCGACAGGATTGTGCTTCATGGGCATGCTTCTTTTTAATCAAGTGTTTATATCTGCCCTGTTGCATCACAAAACCCACTTATGATTAGTGGTAATTAGGTACACTTTTGATTGGACTACAGCGGCAAGCCTCCGGTCGAAAGTCTTGATTCGACTTACATTCCTACGCTGACAACTGGCAAGGTGACACAAGTCTCTTGCTGAAAGGGCGGGAAACTGATCATGAAGCTGGCAGGCCAGGTATACATCTACACCTTCCAGATTCCAGACTTGAATTTGCGCTTTTGTGATGAGTAACAGCGCAACATCTAGAGTTTCTCTTCGATTTACGGACAGATAGCAATAAGTCAACTCCTGCAATACTTCTGCTGATGTAGCCAGTTGCTCCCGGTCTCGGTTGGCAGCGAGGAAGAATTCTCGAGCCAAAGGTTTTAATGGATGTTCCCGACCGACTGCATACATAAAAACATTCGTATCGACAAAGATCATGTACTTGACCCGCCCTGCCTTAAAACTTCATCAAGAACAGAAAGATGCTGTTCCCAGTCAGGTTCTGCTCCATCAGTTTGAAGGCTGTCGCACTTAACGAAAAAGGCTTCAATATCCTCAATGGAATCAAAAGGCTGAATTTTGGAATTTCTCTCAAGCCTCTCATCTGCGGCAGCACGCAGCCATGCACTCAATGTCATTCCCTCCTGCCTTGCCTGATAATAATACCGATTACGGTCTTCATCACGGATTACAAGTTGAACTCTGGCCATTACCTTGTTACATACAAATTATGTGTATGTGTAATAGTTATACACATTATGCGTATTTACTTCAACCTCCCAATGTTAATATTTGCCAGGTCATTTTGTTGCCGTGGAGGCAGTGACCGAAAATCGTCGTAGTGCAGCAGATGCCTCTCCCTCAGTTGACAGCACCCTAATGGATATATTGCAATCGGACCAGTATCCCCTCCATAAATAGGGAACATGAGAGTACCCCGAGGTCTTGTGCGGCATGATTTTCGGGAGGTCTGCAAAATCACCCATTGGGCGATTCGGTCGAGAGTTGAAACCCTCAGTACATTCGGCCTTGCGCCCAATGCTGAGAATTTTATTTAAAGATCAGGGGTATCATCGGCACAGCATGGCTTGATCGGTTCAGTACCGAAAAAATCGATCAAATTCTTCGATAATCGTGAAACCTGGAGAGTAACAATACTTGAGTTAATGCCATTTATCTGTTGAGAGACGCACAAAAAACAGGGTCGAATAAAGAATGGTTGACAAATATTGCCGGTCAGCCAGGCAATGCCAATCCAGCCACTGAATTTGCAAAAAACCGCAGTAGAAATACCTCTTCCAAGTCAAATCGTCTCACGATCATTCGATCATCGCAGACGGTTTCGCGGATATCGCCAATGCAAAGCGGGAAATGATGCCGTGAATTGCTTGTCGACCATTCTTTATAGGCCCTAGAAAACAATGTTGCCAATTCGCAGGCCACCTATTTCTTCGCAAACAGTAATTCGGGCAGCCAGAGCGCTATTTCGGGGAAAACGGTAATAATTGCTGCACCGAGACACATTATGACAAAAAAGGGAGCTGCATAGAGAGCAACACGCATAATGGGGGTGTCGGTCAGTCCTTGAATGATGAAGAGATTGAAACCAATGGGAGGGGTAATCTGAGCGAGTTCCACCATGATCACTAGAAAGATGCCAAACCATATTGGGTCAAAGCCGGAAGCAATGATCAGTGGCAGGGTAATCGGGAGGCTCATCACGGTAATGGAGATGCCCTCCAGGAACATTCCGAGAATCACATAAAAAACCGCAAGGATCGCGATCAACTGAAAAGGGCCAAGGTCAAGCGCACCAATGGCAGTCGCAACATCTTGCGGCACATGCAGAAAACCCATCGCCGTCGACAGAAAACTCGCCGCGATCAGGATAATCCCAATCATGCAGCCCGTCTGAGCCGATGAAATCAGGCTACCGAAAAACATTTCAATCCGGAACTGTCCAGTGAGAGCGGTCAGAAGCAGTGTTGTCACCACGCCAACTGCTGCAGCCTCTGATGGCGTCGCTATACCGCTGTATATCGACCCCAGAACAACGAAGATCAGTAATGCAATAGGCAGGAGGTTCCACAGCCCGATGATCATTTCGCGCCACCCGGGTCGCATATCATCGGCTGGAACCATTTCCGGCCTGGCTAGGCAAACTGTGCCTACGTAGAGAGCATAAAGCCCTGCCAGCATGAGACCCGGTAAAACACCGGCAGCAAACAGACGTGCAATGGAAACTTCGGCCAGCACGCCGTAGACGATCATCACGATCGAAGGTGGAATGAGAAGGCCCAGACTTCCTGCTCCTGCCAGAGATCCATAAGTCAAGGACCGTGCATAATTGCGTTTTCCGAGTTCAGTCATGGTGATTTTTCCGACGGATGCCGTTGTTGCGGCACTTGAACCGCTTACGGCAGCAAACAGGGCTGAACCTGCGATGTTGGTATGCAGCAGGCGGCCTGGCAAGTGATAGGTAAGCGGTGCCAACCCCCGGAAAAGCCGATCTGCGATATCGGTGCGCAACATGATCTCTCCCATCCAGATGAACATTGGAATGGCGGACAGCTCCCACGCTGTCGCACTTCGGATAATGAGGGGCGAGATGATTGTACCGATGCGGTGCAGGTCCATGTCGGCCATCAGCACCAGCGCCGTGGTACTGACTAAAAGCAGCCCTGCGAATACCCAGATACCAAGCCCTAGGTAAAAAACAATCAGAAGCAGGACGACGAAAGCAACAAGCAGACTTTCCACGAGTTGTTATCCGGGATGCGTGACCTTTTTCGGGATGCCGTCGCGAATGGCGAGTACCAGGCTGGAGAGGAGCTGGATCATGAACAGTACCAGTCCTAACAGGATTAAGCTATCGATGATCCAGATCGGCGTCTCAGTAAGTGTTGGGCTAACCGTACCGCGTTCCCAGTCACGAACCAGAGTTCGAAACACATAGCGGGCCAGAAAGGCAGTAATCGCAAACGTCATTACGATGCAGAAAACCTCTACAAGGACTGCAAGCTTGCCTCGGACGAAAGACTGTAAAATCGTAACCCGGATATGCTTCTGGCTACGAAATGTATATGCAAGGGAGAGAAATGTCATCGCACCGATGGCATATCCCACAAACTCGTCTACTGAGTGGGTCGACAAGTCAAAGAAACTGCGAGCAATGATTTCTATGGTGATATGAACCACCACATAAACCAGCAGTAGGCATGAGGCCCATATCGCCGCAGTGCCCAGCGTGTTATTCAGGCGAACCAGACGATCAATAATCAAGAGTGATTGTTCTGTAAAGCACGTGCAAGCCGGATGCCATATACTGTAATAATGGCACCCGATTTCCCGACTAATCCGATTCAGTTAGCCTTGGCAGTGCGATAATCATCAAGAATTTTCTGCCCGGCTTCACCAACTTTTCCGATCCAGTCGGCATATACCTCTTCACCGGCAGCGGAGAGTGCCGCCAGAAAATCGCCTGGAACCGGTTCGACCACAGTAATGCCATTGGCATTCATTTCCTCATAGTTCTCGGCAACTCGGCTGGCTAACGCTCCCCAGGCAGCATCGCTGGCAGCTTGTGCTGCAGTCATCAGGGCCGTACGCTGATCTTCTGTGAGGCCGTCCCAGGCATCCTTGTTGACATGAGTCATGTTCAATGACATTGAATAGTTTACTGCCGAGAAATGGGTTAAACCCTGATCCCAGAATTTGGCGTTCGAGCCGCCCTCCGCCGAAGTCAGGACAGCATCAATTCCGCCTGTTGCAAGCTGTGGCACTACGTCAGCCCAACTCATCTGGATAGCGGCAGCACCAGCACCCTGCAGGGTTGCTGTACCCGAAGCGTCCCATGCGCGGATTTTGAGACCATTGAGAGCTTCGGTGGAATCCACTGCCTTCTTTGCCCAGATACCGGCTGGAGGCCATGGCGATGCATAAAGCAGGACCTGGTTATTTCGGGCGAAAACTTCTTCATAGGCCGGCTTTGCAGTCTCCCAGAGAAGATTGGCTTCTTCCACATTGCCAACAAGAAACGGCAGCGAGGAAAGCAGGAACATTGGCTCAATTCCTGCAACCTGCCCCATTGAGGTGTTCGCAATTGGCAGGGCACCGTCTGCAACGGCATCAAAATGCTCCTTGGACTTATAACCAATTGAGCCACCGAAGTGGCTGGTAATCTCGATAGACCCGCCTGAGGCCTGAGCCGCAGTGTCGGTGAAGACCTTCTGCGCCTGTCCGTGTATGGACGTATCCTGATATTCATTTGCCATATCCCATTTCACCGTATCGGCAAATGCAAAACCGGCAACCAAAGCCAGCAAGATAAAAGTTACAGTTTTAATTCTGGTTTTCATAGTTTGACCTCCTTACGAGTATATTTTCATGAACAGGCCGAAACCAAACCGGGCAAAATTTTCTTGAATGAGCTGCGATCAAGGATAATTTCGGCCTGAAGCTACCAATGCAGTAAAAGCATTGCAAAAATTATAGCATAGCCGTTTACCTTCTTTTTTGTCTATCCCCGCCCCCTAATCCATAAACAGAAAACATGAGAGTAAACCAAGGCCTTGTGTGGCGCGATTGCCAAGAGGTCTGCAAAATCACCCGATGAGTGATTCCAGGTCGAGGACTGAAACCCGCAGTGCATATGGCTTTGCACCCAATGCCGAGAAATCTATTTGAGGATTAGGGGTACTCTCCTTGAATATCCCTGGCTGTTGACATGGAATGCGAACAGGATTGAAATATTGATCAATGGCCAACAACGCCAGTGCTACAATAGTCTTTCACTCAAAATATTGAATATACCAGCATGATTGAAACAGAAACTTACGATCTTCAACAAAAAGACAACCAGTTTATACATCCCTGGGAGGAATTACATCAACTGGATCAAAATACCAGAACGGTAATAACAAGCGGGCAAGGGGTTTATATCAAGGACTCGGACGGCAATCAATTGCTGGATGCGCCAGCCGGAATGTGGTGCGTCAACATCGGCCACCATAGACAGGAAATGGCCGATGCCATCTCAGAGCAAGTCATGAAGTTGACTTATTCAAGTCCCTGGAGCCTGACCAATAGCCCAGCAGCCATCCTCGCCCGCAAACTCAGTCAGCTTTCACCCGGGGACCTCAATCATGTGTTCTTTGCTACCTGTGGGTCGACTGCAGTAGATTCGGCACTCAGATTTGTAATGTTTCGAAACAGTGCTCTGGGAAAACCCGAAAAGAAACACATCATCTCCCGAAAAAATGCCTATCACGGCAGTACCTATCTGTCTGCTTCAGCATCGGGCAAATGGAGCGACAAAATCAATCTGGAATACAAGGATGACACTTTTCATCATATTTCAGATCCCAACCTGCTTAGCAAGCCCGAGGGAATGAGTGATGCAGAGTACTGCAATCAGCTAGCCACTGAGCTTGAGCAAAAAATTCTTGAAACTGGCGCCGATAACGTTGCAGCGTTCATTGCTGAGCCGGTTCTTGCTTCAGGGGGTGTCCTTCTCGCTCCGGAAGGATATCACGCTGCGTGTCTTGAAGTTTGCCGAAAGCACGATGTCGTATACATATCGGACGAGGTAGTCACCGCGTTTGGTCGCCTTGGCCACTTTTTCGCATCCGAAAAAGTGTTCAATATTATTCCGGACATCATCACTTGTGCAAAAGGGATCACCTCCGGGTATGTCCCGCTTGGTGCTTTTCTGGTTTCAGATCGGCTGCTTTCAACTTTGGCGGAAAAAAGCCCTGATTCCGTGTTCTCAAATGGATTTACTTATTCTGGACATCCGGTCGCATGTGCAGCCGCACTCAAGAACATCGAGATCATGGAGCGAGAAAGTATTCTTGAACACGTCATGGAAATGGAACCTTATTTCCAGCAAAAACTGAAGGAGTTGAATGACCTTCCGGCAGTCAGGGATGTTCGAGGCGTGGGTCTGATGGCCTGCATCGAATGTATGGACTACAGCAAGGATGGAGAGTTGCTGGCCGACAGTTACGAGCTTGCAAACCGCATCGATCAGAACTGTCAGTCATTAGGGCTACTGGTCCGCCCAATCTACAACATGTGCGTGATGTCTCCTCCCTTGATCATTAACCGTGATCAGGTCGATGATATGGTTTGCATGCTCCGTCGCGGCATCGAGCTGACCTTGTCCGAGTTGGGTTAACCCATTTACAAGCTCTAGCGCATTTCCCGGCGGTAGCTCCGCAAAACCAGGGCGGTTTACGCCCCGGTTTGTGTTTTAAGGTAAGCTGTGATAGGCGTCTTGCCCAACAGCTTCAACTCCCGCATCTGCTTTTCCCGGTGTATGTACTTGCAGATGTACCGCATAGCGAGATCAATGAATTCCTGGTCGCTCAGCTCGAGTTCGCAATGATCCTAGAACACTAGTTTCGCAGCGTGGAACAGCTCGCAGTCAATCCGCGCTGTTACTGGTTCGGTCACTCAGGTTCGTTATATTCAAGAATTGCAGGGGCTATATTCTTGATCGCTACAACGGCTGCTGATATATGTAAATTCATATTGACTATTGCCGCACCACCCCCAATCACGACAAGTGGTTAATCTATGGACTTTTTCATTTTTGGCACCATCTATTGCTACAATCGGTTTTGAGCATGGAGCCTCTCATTATGTTTTGGAATTACAACCACCGCCATCTTGAGATGCGATAAAAGTATTTTCAATTCCACAGGCTGTACAACACAACATTCGACATGTTCATTAATTTTCGATTGATCACTTTGGGGTTCGTTGCATTGGCTGCCGGGATTTACCTTCAGCTGTTCGGGCTCAATCTGCCGGTACGCTATGTGCAAGAAATTCCGGAAATCGAGAATTTTTTCTGGCCGGACCAAAAAGCCTTGTCGGAGTTCCAGATGGTCAGCACTGATGGCTTCCCGTTTGGCATTGAGAATCTGGATTCGAAGTGGAATTTCGTGTTTTTTGGATATACCCATTGTCCAGATATATGCCCGATCACCATGAACCTTTTGCGAGAATCACGAGATTTGCTAAGGGAACATGACTCGGTTGATACCGACTCCGTCAATTTTCTGTTCGTATCGGTTGATGGAGAGAGGGACACGCCCGAGCATTTGGGCCGTTATATTCAGTACTATGGCGATAACTTTGTTGCCGCAACCGGCAACAAGGACCAGGTTGATTCGCTGACTCGGCAGCTTGGGGTTCCCTATTCCATTGATGAGCATGAGCCCGGCGATCAGGATTACCTAGTTGCACACAGCGGTTCGATCTTCCTGATCTCGCCCGGTTCTACATTGGCATCGATTTACCATCCACCCCATGATAGCGAGAATCTGGTCTCGCGTTTTCTAGAGATACTGGAATTTTATTCAGAAGCATCCTGATCAAGATCTTCTTTTCTCAAAAAACGCCTTGATCATGAGGCTCGATTGATCTGCGAGAATTCCGCTTTGAATGCGGCAGCGATGATTCATGAATGGCGAGTCGAGAAGGTTGAGTTGACTCCCGGCAGCACCTTGGCATTGGTCGCGCGCTGCGAACACAACTCGTTCTATTCGGGCATTCAATATGGCCCCAGCACACATTATACAGGGTTCCAGCGTTACATATAGGGTCGTTCCAGTCAAGCGGTAATTGCCGAGAGCGGCGGCTGCGGAGCGAATTGCCCGGATTTCAGCATGTGATGTGGGATCCTGTGTCTGTATCGGGCAATTAAATCCCTTGCCGATGATCTTGTTATCCATGACTACTACGGCACCGACTGGCACTTCACCAATGGACAGAGATTCCTGCGCCAGCGAAATTGCCGCCGACATGAATTCTATATCCTGCTTTCTTTGACTCATAGCAACTTCATCTGAATTGCTGCCTCACCTCGCCATTGTCCGATCTTTAATATCATTCAACAGCTGGCCTGTTCCAGCATGTATGGTCGGCACCCCAGGCCTGCCCGATTATGGAAGCAAATCTAATTTTCGAGATCTCGATAAAAATTCTGGTGCGTTCCAAGAGCTAGCAATGTCAAGGTGATTGTGTGATCCTCATAGGTATAGGCAATCAAGGTCAGTTGTTTCACCATGTTGAATTTGTAAACTCGGACACCGGAAAGATTTCCAGTTTTGGGCTGCCCGATCTCTGGTTCGCTGATAATGACTGTTACGGCCTTATCCAGATCGGCCTTTTGGTTGGCATGGAGCTTTTTGGCGGCCTTGATGAAACTGTTCGTTTGCAAGACTTTCAATTTTGATCAGCCAAACTCAAAAGGGGTCAATTCACCATCTGCGGCTTCCTGTTGAGCGAGAAGAATATCTTTAATGAAGCTATAGGGAAGATCAGGATTTTCTTCGGCGATTTTTCCGATCATTACCCAGTATTCAATTTGTTTCGGGATCGAACGACGGTAGACAATGCTATATTGGCGCACTTCACTAATCAATTTATCAGAAAGTTTCACAGACATTGGCATTTCTCTGTTCCCTGTAAGATTTTGATTTTCGTATTTTACATCAAAAAGAGGTCAAATAAGACCTAATACGTCTTTTTGAAGCAAATATAATTTGAGGATGTTGCCATTGCATTCCGTTGTGATTCGGGCAAATGATGACTGGATTTTCTGCTTCTGGCCTGGGCAGTAAGCGGAAAGATTATAGTCCCTTGCAAGCATCACGCCTACTAACCCAGCAGAAAGGAATTACGAGAGCAGGTCAAGATTTACACCACCCCTGAAAACCTGGCGCGCTCGGTATTGCGCCAGTTAAAGTTGTGAAATCCAAGCTCTGATAATTGGGGCGAATGTGATTAAATCCTTTTTTTCACCGCTACGCGGCAAGGAACATCGCTTAAACCTAATCCGAAACTGTCTATCCTATGCACATAAAATCTGAAATATCAAAGGTAGGAAATTGCCGCAACGGAATTCACTCGACACTTGTTTGCGAAGAACCTCATGCAACCTTTCGGCAGTGGAACCAATTGAAAATCAATCCATTTTCAGGGAGAGAAACCAGTAAAATACCTGCGAGTATAATAACTTCTGTCAAACGATTTTGGAGAAAGCAACGAAACAACTGGCCAGATTCACCCCCTCCCCTTATAAATTAACAACCCTCCTGTTGCTGGCAGTGCTTGCGGTGCCGAAGGCAACAGTCACCAGCACCGGGCGGGCTAGAAGGCCAGCCGGCTTGCCTGGAACAGATTGAAGTAGATGCTACGAATACGCCCATTACGGCATTGTCCACAACCAGAGTGACCTACACTGCACCGCAAATAAAATGGAGCTAGGTGGTCAGACAGCTTGGAAATGGTCAATCACCTACAAATGCTCTTGTTTTTGCCGATTTCATCAACGCTCGAACAAATATCAAGGGTAGGAAGTGAGACTATTCTTGAAGCGATAACCAGTGAATCGCCAACCTATGCGGTGGAAGGCAAACCTTAGGTGGTTTAAAAGACTCCTTATTAATATGTAGAAATTTATGCGATTCCGTCAGTACTGTCTGCCCAGTACTTTGCAAGACGCTGCCTCATGACGGGCGGAACCTACAATGTCAGCAATTCCTTCATACAGGATTCCTATGGCGGCTCCCGTAGTGGGTGTTTTCAAGCGGGAGACGGATATCACATTCGCAACTGCCTGTGGCAGGGCTCTCTATACCCAAAGGCACAGAAGGACAGAACAAGGCCAATAACGATGCGGCGCAAGCATGATTGGAATGCCGTTGACGACTGAATGGCAATTGTGCCTGATGAACATGACGGGGCGGCTTCCTGCCCGTCCTTATCGTCACTGGACGCATGTAATGAATCACTGCAAAAAGGTTGATCGCCCAGGAATTCCCTTTTGGCCTGAACATCCGCATGAGGCTCTTGCTCGACTTCTCGAAAACCCGGGAAAGCTCCTTAAACCCAATCGTTGCTTTGATGCAGTCACGCGACACTGCCTTGCCATTATCGGCATCACCGTCGAGTAGGTATTTGACTCCTTTCCGCAACAGGACCTTGCAAAACTCCGAGTCCCCTTGGATTTGTAACCTGTATGGTATCTATAAAGCTTTTCGCCAGAGCCATAATTTCACCTCTTTTCGTTTTCGGCGCTTGTCGCCATCCCTGAAACACTCACTCCAGAGAGAATCATCGCGGAACCGGACGAGGTCTTGTGCCTTTTCCTCGAATATGAATGCGGTTCAATCGTCGGCAGCCAATTCCCACAATGGTGTTTCAAACTCTAACTTCACTCCCACTCGACTGTTGCAGGCGGCTTGCCTGAAATATCATAGGTCACCCTGCTGATTCCTCGAACCTCATTGATTATCCGGTTGGAGACTCGGTCCAGAAGTTCATAAGGCAAGCGCTTCCAGTTTGCGGTCATGAAATCCATTGTCTCGACTGCTCGAAGGGCAATTACATACTCATAGGCACGATTGTCGCCAACCACCCCGACAGACTTTATCGGCAAAAACACGGCAAAAGCCTGACTAGTCTCATCATATAGGTTATGGTTTCTCAATTCCTCAATGTAAATTGCATCAGCCAGCCTCAGCCGGTCAGCATACTCTTGCTTGACCTCACCCAAAATCCTGACCCCCAAACCCGGACCGGGGAAAGGATGGCGATTGATGATCACTGCCGGCAACCCCAATTCGCAACCAATCCTTCTGACCTCATCCTTGAACAGCTCTCGCAATGGCTCGAGAAGCCTGAGCTTCATCCTCTCGGGCAGACCACCCACATTATGGTGAGACTTGATCACCTTTGATGTTCCGTACTTGCCTGCTGCCGACTCAATTACATCGGGATAGATAGTCCCTTGTGCCAGCCAGTTTGCCCCCTCGATTTTTTTAGCTTCTCGCTCAAAAATCTCGATGAACAGGTTTCCGATCAACTTGCGTTTGGTTTCAGGTTCATGGACTCCTTCAAGCCTTGCAAAAAATTCCTCGGCTGAATTCACTCTCAGAACCTTGATACCCATGTGCTCAGTGAACACCTGCATGACTTCATCTCCTTCATTGAGTCTCAAAAGACCCGTGTCAACAAAGATGCAGGTCAACTGATCTCCAATAGCTTCATGGAGCAAGGCAGCGACTACAGATGAGTCTACGCCACCTGACAAACCGAGTATGACTCTTTCAGTTCCGACCTGTCTGCGAATCTGCCCGATTTGACTATGGATGATGTTTGCGGCAGTCCAGTCATTTTCGCATCCGCAGATATCCCGGGCAAAGCGGGAAAGAAGATCCCGTCCCTGAATCGTATGGCTAACTTCCGGGTGGAACTGAACCCCATAAAAGTGGCGCGTTGAATCGGCAATGATGGCAAATGGACAGCTTGCTGTTTGACCGATCACTCTGAATCCATCCGGCAGGGATTTGACTCGGTCTCCATGACTCATCCACACCTCCAGATCGGAATCGGCTGAATCGACCAGGGGACTATCTTCCATCAGTTCTACTCTTGCATATCCATATTCCCGGTCTGGAGCGCTCTCAACTTCACCCCCCAACTGCGAAACCATGGTTTGCATTCCATAACATATTCCCAATACAGGAACATCCATGGAAAACACGAGCTCCGGACAGCGAATATCATGATCTACATAAGCCGAGGCATGACTGCCTGAGAGGATGACGCCTTGATAGCCGGGTTCTTCAATTTGGGCTGGATCGGCATTGTAGGGAAGAATTTCACAATAGACCCCAAGCTCGCGTACGGTTCTCGCGATAAGTTGCGTGTACTGGGCACCAAAATCGAGAATCAATAACCCGTTTTTATCGGAATGGGTAGCCTGCAACATAGAATCTGAGCTATTTCGAAGATGTCAAACTAGGAGATTACCCAGTCAGCACGCAAATAATGGAAATCATGGTGACCTGCTACTCGGGAATACCTAATCCATGAGATACATGTAGTCACGACTGGTTGGATCGGTAATTTGGAGCCTCCTTGACGATGGACACATCGTGAACATGACTTTCAACCATGCCTGCATTGGTTATCCTGACAAACTTGGCATGCTCTTGCATGTGAGGAATATTGGGACAGCCAGTATAGCCCATGCTGGCTCGCAGACCGCCCATCAACTGATGAATGATATTGACCGCCGGACCCTTGTACGGCACCCGGCCTTCTATGCCTTCCGGAACCAGCTTATCTGCGCTCTCGATCCTGTCCTGAAAATACCGGTCTCTGGATCCCTTTTGCATCGCCCCAATTGATCCCATGCCTCGAAAAGACTTATAGGGTCGGCCCTGATACATTTCGATCTCGCCGGGCGCCTCATCTGACCCGGCCAGTATGCTGCCGGCCATAATCGAGTCAACACCATTTGCAATGCATTTTGCAATATCGCCGGAATACCGAATTCCACCATCAGCAATCACTCCGATATCACTGCCCTTTAGCAATGAAGTAACCTGGTTAATTGCGTAAATTTGCGGGACGCCGACCCCGGCAACAATGCGCGTAGTACAAATCGATCCAGGACCAATTCCGACCTTGACTGCATCGGCACCAGCATCAACCAGATCCCGGGCAGCTTCTGAAGTGGCGATGTTTCCACCTACCACTTCAATCGGATAACTTTCCTTAATGGCTTTTACTCTCTCGATGACACTTGAAGAGTGGCCGTGTGCTGTATCAACAATGATGGCATCGACTCCGGCATTGACCAGTAACTCGACTCGCTCATCGGTATCGGGCCCGACACCTACGGCAGCCGCGACCAACAGGCGTCCGCTTGTGTCGCGGCATGCATTCGGGAAATCCCTGGATTTCTGGATGTCCTTAACTGTGATCATTCCCTTCAGTTCGAAGTCATTCCCGACCACAAGCACCTTCTCGATTCGATGCTTGTGAAGCAGGCCCTTGACTTGATCCATTTCGGCATTCTCCCTGACAGTCACCAATCGTTCCTGTGGCGTCATCAATTTGGAGATGGGGGTTTGAGAATTTTCCTCGAATCGCAAATCCCGGCTGGTGATAATGCCGATTACCCGGGGACCCTCAACGACCGGCACTCCGGAAATATTATGCTCGCGCATGAGGCTGGTGACATCCCCGACCCGGGATGATGCGCCCACCGTTAGCGGGTCGGTGATGATGCCGCTTTCGAATTTCTTGACCTTGACTACCTGAATGGCCTGTTCTGATGGGGTCAGATTACGGTGAATCACCCCGACGCCGCCTTCCTGAGCAATAGTAATCGCCATATTGGCATCTGTGACAGTATCCATTGCGGCTGATATCAAGGGAATATTCAGCCGCAAATTCCGGGTAAACCGCGTCTCTAGACTCGCATCTTTCGGCAAAACTGATGACTTTGCGGGTATGAGAAGTATGTCGTCGAAAGTTAGTGCCAAATCAACTTCATTCATTGCTTAATATTACGAACTCCTGCACTGATTACTTCACGCATTCATATTTGAATTGGTGGATGGCTGATTGTATTGAGAGTCATCAGTCAATTCCACCTCATTTGTCATTCAGTCAATACTTGAAGGCAACTTGGCTTGCCTATCCGGTAATTGATGGCCGCCGATAGCTCGACTTTTGATATCTTCTATCGAATGGATTGATTCATTGATAATGAAGTTCCAAGGTTTTGCCGGTTTGTATCCAGCTCGGAAACTTGAATATCACTCGATCAGTCTCTGCTTACCATATCCTTGTGAGCCGGGACCTTCCACAAAGGAAGAGCTCGCATACACCCCCATGCATCCAGAGTTCATGATACAGGAAATGCGATCGTTTATGCAAATTCTGCATCAAGATTTCGAGACCCGTACAATGGCTTTCACATAGGAATGGAAACAATCACTGCAATGCAGGCCATGAAGAAATAGAACCGGGACCACTTGGCTCTGATACAAATGCTTTACCCGGAGTCTGTAGGCCTCAGGTATACGGCGGGTCTATCAGGGCTCGGGAAAACGCGAAATCATTTGACAACAGAACCAAACGCTCATAGATTTGTCAGCAGGCACTGATGGAGAAAAATGTTCATGGCAACTGCAATATGGATATCATAAAGCCAGACTATTTGCCGAACAGGATTTAAATGGCATAGAAGCACAAACAACCGGACCCTCAACCCGACCCACCTGCAAATGCTCACGAACAATTCCAGCATGCCCAGTTTGTCTGTATCGGGCTGAAAAAGAAGGCGTGATGAGACGAGACAACAAATCAAGGCGTACATCCAGCCGTAACGCACGGCATCAGCCCAGATCAGTCGCCATCATCCCATACATCAAGCGCAACATTCCCTACTATGAATTCCTTGGCGATGAAGGATTGTCTGATCTTGAAGACCAGGCCGATTGGCTGCTGCAGGAAATCGGCATCGAGTTTCGTGAAAACCCGCATGCCTTGAAATTATGGAAACAGGCCGGTGCCGACGTGCATGATACGCGTGTGAAAATGCCTCGCGGCATGGCAAGAGAGCTGTGCAAGACGATCCCCGAAAAATTCTTGCAGAATGCACGAAACCCATCCAGAACCGTCGAGATTGGCGGCAACAGCCATGTCTTTGCCTGTGTTTATGGACCTCCATTTGTGCAGGATCTGAAGGGTGGACGACGCTACGGCAATCTCCATGATCTGGAAAATCTGGTCAAGATAGCCTACTCGCTGCCTTCCATCCACCATACCGGCCTGGTGATCTGCGAACCCTGCGACATTCCAGTATCCAAGCGCCATCTCGACATGCTGTATCTGCACATGCGCTACAGCGACAAGCCCTTTCTTGGCGCTATAACCGAAAAATCGAGGGCTCAGGACAGTGTTGACATGACCCGGATTCTGTTTGGAGCGGAATTCATGGAAGAACACTGCGTAATCATGGGCAATGTGAATACCAACTCACCTTTGCTGGTCGACAAGGTCGTCACAGAAGCAGCAGAGGTATATTGCGGCGCTGGTCAAGCACTGGTCGCTGTACCGTTTATTCTGAGTGGAGCGATGGGGCCTTCTACCACAGCGGCATCCATCGCTCAGGCTCTAGCAGAAGGCATGGCCGTTGGTGCCTATACCCAGTTGGTACGCAAGGGCGCCCCCTTCATCCTCGGCAACTTTCTATCGTCGATGAGTCTGAAAAGCGGAGCCCCGACATTCGGCATGCCCGAACCTGTCATGTCCAATTTTGTTGTCGGACAGCTGGCCCGGCGACTGAATGTCCCCTTTCGTTGCGGTGGTTCTCTGACCTCATCCAAACTGCCTGATGCTCAGGCTGCCGCCGAAAGTGCCGACTCCATGTTCTCGACAATCCTCGGAGGTGCCAATTTCGTATTGCATTCGGCAGGATGGCTCGAGGGCGGACTGGTCACCGGATATGAAAAACTGATACAGGATGCTGATCGCCTCGCAGCCTATCAAGTGATGCTCTCGGGCATGCCCGTCGATGAAAATACCCTGGCCCGCGATGCCTACCATGAAGTTGAACCCGCCGGACATTTTCTGGCCTCCCAGCATACCTTGAGAAACTACGAAACAGCGTTCTTTGAATCCAGCATGTCTGACAATGACAGCTTTGAACAATGGCAGGAGCGTGGATCCCTGGATTCGAGACAGCGTGCTCATGAACGGTGGAATGACATTCTGAAGAATTACCAGATCCCTCCCATGGATGAAGGGAAAAACGAGGAACTCCTCGAATTTCTGCGCAAGCGAAAATCGGAATTGCCCGACAAGTGGTACTAAAGCCCACAATATGCCATCCAAGGAATACCCAGCATTTACCGAACACCATGAACGAATCCAAATCCAGACCCGTAGCCGTCCCGACTATCCAGATCAGGAATGACCGAATGATCGTAACGCGATGGCGTTTCGCACCCGGTGCCGAGACAGGATGGCATAGACATGCCCACGACTACATTGTAGTACCTTTGACTTCTGGCCAATTGTTGGCTGAATCTGACGAGGACTCGACAATCTTTGACCTCGACACTGGCATGTCTTATACCCGCAATGCCGGTGTCGAACACAATGTCATCAATATCAATGATTTTGAATTCGAGTTTGTCGAAATCGAAATCCTGAACCAGGAATAAGGGCTCAATCAAGCCATGCAAAATCACGCAAAAGTTGTCGTCATTGGCGGCGGAGTGGTCGGATGCTCAATCCTTTTTCATCTTGCAAAATTCGGCTGGAAAGACTGCCTGCTTCTTGAACGAAATGAACTGACATCAGGATCATCCTGGCATGCGGCCGGGCAGATCCATACCATCTCTTCAGACCCGAACATCTCGAGGCTTCAAGGATACACGATTAATCTGTACCGCGAGCTTGAAGAGCTATCCGGACAATCCGTTGGAATGCACAGTACGGGCGGTTTCTACCTGGCCTCCAATCAGGACTGGTACGACTACTTGAAGCGCGAACGCTCCAAAGCCCGATACATGGGGCTGGATCAGGAATTCATTTCCCTTGATGAACTTGCCAGACTTCATCCGCTTATCGATGCCAAGCGATATTGTGCCGCTCTATGGGACCCGCTGGATGGAGATATCGACCCTTCAGGGGTGACCTATGCCTACGCCAAGTCAGCACAAACTTTCGGGGCTCAGTACCACACCCATACTCCGGTAATAGAGACCGTCCAAAGATCTGATAAAACCTGGGATGTCGTAACCGAAAAAGGTACCATCAATGCCGAATTCGTGGTCAATGCAGGAGGACTCTGGGCGCGTGAAGTTGGGCATCTGGCAGGACTGAACCTGCCTGTACAACCGATGGAGCACCACTATCTTCTGACCGAGGATATCCCCGAGATCGTCGAGCATGGCGAGCGACTCCCGGCAGGAATCGATTACGAGGGCAATATTTACTTCCGACAGGAACAGATGGGGATGCTGCTTGGCACCTACGAGTCAACAGCTGAACCATGGTCGGTATCCGGGACCCCGCAGAATTTCGGGCATGACTTGCTGGATCCCTGCCTTGAACGCATCGAGGAGAAACTGGCAATCGGATTCGAGAGAATTCCCGCTTTGCAGCGTGCCGGCATAAGAAAAATTGTAAACGGACCCTTTACATTCGGGCCAGATGGCAATCCGATGATTGGGCCGGTGCCCGGCATGCAAAACTACTGGGTTGCCGTTGGGGTTATGGCTGGCTTTTGCCAGGCAGGCGGAGTCGGTCTCTGTCTGGCGGAATGGATGATTGATGGTGAACCCTCGATCGATGTATGGGCAATGGATATTGCCCGGTTTGGGAATTTCGCATCTCCCCATTACGGCACCTTGAAAGCCAAGGAAAATTATGAAAGGCGTTTCATTCTCACCTTTCCGAACGAAACCCTGCCTGTTGCGAGACGCCAGCGTACTACTTCAATTCATGATCGACTCATTGCCAAGGGAGCAGTCATGGATGCAAGCTTCGGTCTCGAGCATGCACTCTGGCTTGCAGACGGCCCGGAAGATGCATTTGAGGAATCAACGTTCCTTCGCTCTCGCGCTCATGGCTATGTTGCAAGGGAAGTCAAGGCAGTTCGCGAGGCTGTCGGTGCAATCGAGATAGCCAATTTTGCCAAGCACCTGATAACCGGAGCCGATGCCAGGGCTTTTCTAGACTCAACCCTGGCTGGCCACATTCCAAAGCCCGGGCGCATTGCCCTGACGCCCCTTCTCACACCCAAAGGCCGACTTTATGGAGACTTGACCGTTGCGTGTCTGGATGAAAATCGATTTATGCTATTTGGGTCGGGAACCTTCCAGATCGCTCATCGTCGGTATCTTGAGGGTTTACTTGAATCCAGCAGTCATGACGTGCGCTATCGGAATGTCTCAAGCCACTATCATGGAATTGCCCTTTCAGGACCGCTTTCAAGAGACTTGCTGGAACAGATTTGCCGAGAAGATGTAGGCTCAGAAAGCTTGAAGTTCCGCGATATTCGTGAAACCCATGTGGGCGGCGTACCCGCAAAACTGCTGCGTTTGTCGTTTTCCGGTGAGCTGGGATATGAAGTCTATGTCGAACCCGAATACCAGCTCAAGCTGTTTGAGGAAATTGAAGCTACGGGAATTGATCTTGGTCTTCGCTGGTATGGCGCACGGGCGCTCATGAGTCTCAGGCTTGAAAAAGGCTGGGGGGTTTGGGGGCTTGATTATCGACCTGACTTTACCGCCTCGGAATCCGGTCTTGATGTGTTCATAAACTGGGACAAGAACTTCATTGGCAAGGAAGCTACGCTTCGTGAACGCCAGACAGGTCCTGAAAAGAAGCTGGTCACGCTATCGGTTGACAGCGATATCGATGTCAGTAATGATGAGGCAATCTGCAAAGACAGAGAATGCGTGGGGTATGTGACATCAGGCGGCTATGCACACCATGTCGGACTTTCGATGGCACTTGGCTATATTCCGACTCAACTTGCAGAAGATGGAGAATCACTGGAAGTCGAGATTAACGGAAAAATGGTTCCGGCGAAGGTACATGCGAGAGCTCTGTATGATCCCAATGGGGAATTGCTGAAATCCTGACTTTGCCGGCCAGCAGGTTCCAGTGCCGCGGATGCAGATTAGACAGACTGAAATTACTGCATTTTCTTCCGGTGGTCTACGCATTCGGCAAGCAGGCAGAGAATCTCGAACATCATCGTCGCCCCGACCAAGGCCGTATTTCCGCTCGGGTCAAACGGAGGGGAAACTTCAACCACATCACCCCCCACGAGATTCAAGCCTTGCAGACCCCTCAGCATCATTTGCGCTTCAAGGGTACTGTATCCTCCGACCTCGGGTGTGCCGGTGCCGGGTGCGTATACCGGATCCAGGGCATCAACATCAAAGCTGATATAGGTTGGTCCATCACCAACAATCTGCCTTGCTTCCTTGACGACCTTCTTCCAGCCCATCTCGAAATATTCTTCAATATAAATGACCCGCATACCCGAGTCATGACTGAATTTCCAGACATCCGGATCATTCAGCGAGCCACGAATGCCAATCTGTATTGTCCTTTTCGGATCCAGCAATCCCTCATCGACTGCGATCTTGAATGGAGCCCCATGGTGGAATCGGGAACCCAAGTAGTCATCTCCGGTATCGCAATGGGCATCGAAGTGAACCAGTCCAACCGGACGCTCTCGGGCAATTGCCCTGAAAATTGGCAAGGTGATCGAATGATCACCACCTGCTGACAAGGGTAAAATTCCAGCCTTGTGGACTCTGCTGTAGAACCCCTCGATTTCCTTGTGACTGCCTTCAAGCGTAAACGGTTTTTGAACCCAGGCATCCCCAATATCCCGCACAGTGCACAACTCGTGCGGAAATATTCCCGTTGCCTGATTCATTTTTCGAATCAGGCTGGATTGGTTGCGGATTTCTCTGGGTCCATGCCGGGCACCTGTTCGATTGGTGACTCCACCGTCAAACGGCACGCCTATCAGTCCAATATCGACACCCTGAAAGTTCTCGACATAGGGAACTCGCATGAAACTTGGTAGACCTGTATAACGAGGTCTTGTGATGGGGTCTTCAAATTCGGGATAGTCTGTCATCAGCTGTTTTCTTGCATTGAGCACCCTCGGCCAAAGTTTTTGTATTCTGCCACAAGCACAGCAAAGTTGACAATACACAGATTGTCCGAAAATACATGAACAGCCTCACATAGCCTGCTTGCTAGACGCGCGGGCTTCGAAATCTTCAAGTCAATATTGCCAATAACTAGACAGTCCGTATCGTTGCTACAGGCTGGTCGGCATAGCGAAACCGCAGACGACGGATTTCATTGCCGTCGGATAGCTTCTGGCAGCTCTTTTTCAACTGATTTCCATAATCCCCTGCTTGATTAACACATTTTGCCAGATGGTTGTAGCCTGAGAATTCCAGACAGGCTATCTCTACCAATGGTAGACTTGATCGCCAAAGGCTACTTCCTACTGCATATAACTCTGGGCATACCCGGAATTAGACTTCCCCTGCATCACTTCAAATTCTTAAACAGTCTGTCGTTGTAGATATCATCAGTAATACCTACAAGCCTGATATTGTCACGATCAGGGTGCAATGGGTTCATCACGCAACAGTCCCAGTCTAATGAAGCAGGAACCGCACAACTAGGCACTGCCATAAACAGCGATGCATTAGACTTCAGCCACTCGGATCCGAGAGATTGAGTCGTGTCGGGGTAGGGAAAGTCACGCCAGTCTTTATTCAGATACCCAAGACTGACAACTCTGGGATTGAATAAGGAGTCATCAATCTCGTAAGTACCAAGCCGCATTGATTTGAGAATATGACGGGGACTGCCAAGATAGTTTCCCATCTCCAGAAGCGCTATTGCCGGGCTGATTGCAAAGTATACGACCGGATGACCAGGGTAGTTCCAACGACCACCATACTTGTAACTCGTACCAATGCCGGATAAATCATCCAGATACTTTTTCTTGGCGATTCTGTAAAGCAGCACTAACTGAATTCGCCTTGCTCAATTCTTTCAAGTGTACTACGGACAAGTCCTCTACCTCTGAAAGTGGTACACAACTCGATTGGCTTACAGCCAAGTGCAACAATTGGGCTGGAAAGCCACTCCTCTGCAATATCCTTGTGCTCAAACACCTCTCGGGCCAGAGCGAAGACATGCAGAGTGTCCAGAACCTGCTCTGCCTGAAGGTCATTTAGTCTGTTTTTTTTGTAGAGCCTGGAGAAATTGGAGCTGCTACTACCCATCAATGAAACAAAAAAGTCGCGGTTGCCGGTTTCCTCCACTGCCGTGCGCAATACATCCCCAGACACTCCTTGACGCACTTTTTGAATGAACGCGCTAGAGTTGCGGAACACTTTCCTTTCGATTCCAAATACTTTACCCGTTGTCCTGGGATTGCGAGCTTTTCGATCTGCCTTTTGGTCTATTGAATGATCAAGACCAGCACCCTTAATCCTCTTCTTCGCATGTTGACCGGGAAAATTGCCGGCATTCACTATTGCGTGGTCGACTTTTTTTGCAATGACAGTGTTTTCTGATCGTGTGGACATGGTCAATCCTGCTTAATCCTGAAAACCAAAGTATACATCATATTGATGTGCTTATTCGTCATACTTACGAATACATTTCCAACATCAAGGAGAAACATGGATAATTGCAGGATGTGCCGAGAAATTTTTCGATATACGGGAATGGGCCTGCAGTTATGTTGCATGCAGAATTTCGCTCGAAGATTCATGCACACAAATCCGAATCCCGGCGCAACGAAACAGTACCGAGAGTATGATCAATCTGTCTCAATATTTCAGAGCATGAATCCCTGTTTTCAGAAAACCCCTCAACAGGCTTCAGCAGACCTCGACTTCATATCCAGCAAACTTGCGGAGATTGACTACTCCGCAATCCATGATCAGGTACTGCCCCTTTATACCCATCAGCCTCCCGGAGATTTTGTTCTGCCTGTGAAGATTGAGTGCAGCAATTTTATCGGGATAGGTTTCAACCGGATAATTGATAGTGACCGGATTCTCCTCCAATAACTCAAACATGAAGTCCGGATGAAGACTGCGTAAATCATCAAGCTCATGTTTGACTAACTGATAGATCGATGCCTTGTACTCCCGCATATCGACCTCTTCTGGATTTCCCTTTAACATCTTTCTCCAGTCAGTCCGATCACTCAGGTGTTTCCCAACGACCACTTCAATCAAACCCGAATGAAACCGGCTTTTGACCCTGAACATGGCAACCGCCTGCCTGGCCCCTTGATCTATCCATCGGGTCGGAATCTGACTTGAACGGGTAATACCGACCTTTATCCCTGAGGTATTGGAAAGATAGACAATATGATCCTGCATGCAGTGATTGTCAGCCCACTCGTAGTCCCTACATGTTCCATGGCGATAATGACACGTTTCAGGCTTCAGGATGCACATGTCACACTCTGCAAGAGACCTGAAGCAGGGGTAGCAGTATCCTTGGTTGAACGTTTTTGCTATTGATCTTCCGCAAGCAATGCACTGGATGTTGCCAGTGAATCGAATCGCCAGATGACTGCCGACTCGGTCCGAGACAGGGAACAGGCTTTCTCCAACCGGCATCTGATATTGCACATGCTCATGCAATCGAGCCTTCATTTTCCGCACTATGCCTGTCAAAGATTGCCTATTCATAAAATGACCACATGTTCGCTTTGATACGTCAAGTCCACGCAATAGGTTTATCCTCAAACCCAGTTCCCCATTATCATTGAGAATGACTGCAGGAATAGGCCCCGTTTACTTTCGACGGTCAAGGGGTTTTGCCATGTCCACACAGGATTTCTGCCTGCCTCAATGTCAAAGGATATGTTCATCTCAATTTATGGTGATAAAATTAGCTTGCCATATTCTATTTCGCAGTAGTTCATCCATGAATAGTAAAGAAGCAATCAAGAATCATTTCTATTCGCTGATTGAATTTTCTGGGGAAGATCCTGGACAGGAAGGGCTACAGGGAACATCCCTCCAGATCTGCGAAAGCACTTGAGAATCTACCTAGTGGTTATCACTAAAGTCCTGTTGAATTGGTTCATAATGCCATCTTCGAAACGGATAATAACGAGATGGCTATTATCAAGAATATCGAATTCTATTTGCTCTTTGAATACCACTTATTGCCGCTCATTTGCATGTGCCATATTGCCGACATGTACGCTCGACAATGGCAGATTAACCAATTCCAGACAATCCAACTGACATGGAACTATGGGAAAAAATTATCATTGGCATACTGATGCTATTGGTTTTGTTGTGGTTTCTACCCGGCACACGGAACATGATCGAGGCCAGCAAGGATGCGCCCAAGGACTGGAAGGGCTTTCTGATACCGATGGGGGGAGTAATCCTGTTCATTGTCTTTTTGATCCTCACGCTTTAGGTAAATTGACAGTTCTGCAATCGAATTGAGTTGTAGCAAACTTGGCATTCCAAGCAGTCACGCTAGAGCAAAAGCCCAAAAGGAGCATTTCTTTTCTTTGACTATAATCGAAAAATAAGGGATACTAATCAGTGTGAAAAAGAATAGGCTTTTGTTTCGATCACATCAGCCTCGCTTTCGAGTATATAAATTCAACAAATATTACTAGTTTTTACGGAGTTCCATGATGAAACGTCGAGATCTATTGATCGGAGCTGCCGGAGGTACTGTAACTGCCGCAGCAGTTACTCTATCCGGCTGCACCGACGATAAGGCTGCCAAGCAAGCACAAGAAGAGGCTTCGCGACTCAAAACCGAACTTGAACTTGCCCAGGCGGAAATTGAACAGCTGAAGCAGGCTGCTGTCGAAGCCCCTGCTGTTGTACCCGAGCGCGTGGAAATCGCCATTGTCTCAACTTGGCCAAGAGACTTTCCAGGCCTTGGTACAGGTGCCCAGCGCTTCGCTGATCGCTTGACCACCATGAGCGAAGGAAGATTCGTGGTTGAATACTTCTCAGCGGGAGAGAGAGTCGGCGCATTTGACTCTTTTGACGAGGTTGCTTCCGGCAATGCCCAAATCTACCACGGAGCAGACTATTACTGGAAAGGCAAACACCCTGGATGGGCTTACTTCACAGCAGTGCCTTTTGGGCTTACCTACACCGAAATCAATGCCTGGATCCGATTTGGTGGAGGACAGGAACTGTGGGATGAACTGGCTGGAGAGTATGGATTGAAAAACCTGATGTGCGGCAATACTGGCGTGCAAATGGGAGGCTGGTTCCGCAAGGAAATGAATTCTGCCGCAGATTTCAGAGGCCTGAAAATGCGTATTCCGGGACTCGGTGGCGATGTACTCGCAAAACTGGGCGCCTCTCCGGTTTCACTGCCTGGAAGCCAGATTTACGAGAACCTGATCTCCGGCGCGGTTGATGCTACAGAATGGGTCGGCCCATGGAATGATGAAATCATGAAATTCTATGAAGCCGCCAAGTTCTATTACTTCCCGGGCATGCATGAGCCAGGTGCCATGCTTGCCGCAGGCATAAACAAGGCATTCTGGGACGGACTGTCAGATACAGACAAGACAATCATAGAATCAGCAGCCAGTGCCGAGAATGACGTCATGATGTCAGAATACAACGCAAAGAACGGTGATGCACTGGCTCGATTGATTAGCGATCAAGGCATCCAGCTCAAACGCTTCAGCGATGATATTTATGACTCATTCGGTGAAGCTGCTGCCGAAGTGTTCGCCGAAACCGTTGCTCATAGTGATCTGGCAAGAAGAATTCACGAAAGCTTTGAAAATGCCCGCAACAAAGTCGGTGGCTGGGCGAAGATTTCGGACCAGGAATATATGCGCCAACGCAACAGAGTGTTGGGACTCTAGGCACTGACTGATTCCAGTATGATGCCCGACGACGATGTCTGATATGACTTCGTTCGTTGGGCTTCTTTTTTTTGACATCCGTGTCGAAGATACATCTTCGCTCTGACCTGTTTTTGAGATTTGCCGCAGCACTCGGGGTGATTGCGGTCTTTCTGTTTCTATCTGATAACTTCCTGATCTATTGGTTCGAGCAACCGGGACTTCGGGTATTTCTCGGCCATCTCGGGCTGCTTGCGCCTCCTTCTTCAGCACTCACCAGCAGTCAAGTTCTTTCTGGCTGGATACAACTCTCAGGGTTTGTTCTGATTCTTGTCGGCATTGGCTTACTGTGCGCTCTTTCACCGAACAGATCTCTGAAGGATGATGCTCGACTCTATACGTGTGTCGCCGCATATATAGTTCGGGCGGCATTTTGGGCAGTGCTCCTGATCGGCATTGTAGACGGACTGATCTCCTTCCTTCGAGTGGAAGGCTTCCTGTCCATGCTGATCGGCGATCATTTGGCAACCCAGTTAGGGCGTTCCATCTTTCGAGGGACGTACGTTCATTATCCACTGCTGGCTATCGGCGCATTGATTGCCCTGTATCATCGTGGATTGGGATTCACCTGGCTTGCGCTTCTGATTGTTGCCGCAGAATTCTCGATCGTCATTACTCGTTTCATCTTTTCTTATGAACAGGCCTTTATGGGCGACCTTGTACGCTTCTGGTATGCCGGCCTGTTCCTGTTTGCCAGTGCATACACGCTAGTGCATGATGGGCATGTAAGGGTTGATGTCTTCTACACCAACTTCACGCCTCGAGGAAAAGCCATCTCCAATATCTTTGGATCTCTTCTCCTGGGACTGCCCCTTTGCTGGAATATTCTGTATCAGGGCATGCATGGCAAAGGCAGCGCCATCAACAGTCCGCTTCTCAGCTTTGAAATCTCGCAGAGCGGATTTGGCATGTATACAAAATATCTGATGGCGGGTTACTTGATTGTCTTTGCGGCAAGCATGGCCATTCAGTTCACTGCACTGCTGCTTGAGAGCATATCAGATTTTCGATCGCCGTCCAACGAATCCACCACAAGCAAGGCCTGATCAATGGAATTAGTGTTTCTGGGAGTCCTGATCCTGTTGATGATCATCGCCTTGAGTTCAGGGTTTCCCGTTGCATTCGCACTACCCGGATCCGCGATTGGCTCAATCGCCCTGGCCGCTTTTTTTGGGTATGTCATTACCGGTGATGCAAGTGCATATTTCGCTCAGGATGGCCCTGTTGAATGGCTGACTGCCGGAGTGACAAATTTCAGAAGCCTTTACTGGGAAGTCGAGAGAGATACCCTGATAGCAATCCCGCTGTTCGTGTTCATGGGAATTATGCTTCAGCGCTCAAAGATCGCTGAAGACCTGCTAGTCGCCATGGCGCAACTGTTCGGCCCCATTCCGGGCGGCCTTGGAATCTCGGTAGTGTTTGTGGGTGCCTTGTTGGCCGCCACTACGGGAATATTGGGTGCTACGGTAATCGCAATGGGCTTGATCGCCCTGCCGGCAATGCTTCGGCACAACTATTCAAAGCCGATAGCGACCGGAACGATCTGTGCTTCCGGAACCCTAGGGCAAATTATCCCGCCCTCTATCGTTCTGATCATACTTGCCGACCAGTTGGCCAATGCTACCGATCAGGCCAGGACAATGAGACAGACCGACTATCGGGAGTCAACGGGGGAATTCTCAATGCCGGCAGAAATGGATATCACCTCGGCGAGTGCAGGCGACATGTTCATGGGGGCATTGATTCCAGGTCTCGTACTGGTCGGGATTTACATGCTCTATATTCTCATACGCGCACTGTTGAAACCCGAAATCGCACCTCCGGTTCCCCATGAAGGCCGTTATGACCGGGATTTCTTTCTCTCAATCGGCTTGTCCCTGATTCCGCCACTGGTCCTGATATTCGCAGTGCTCGGTTCAATCGTGACAGGCGTAGCCACAGTTAACCAAGCTGGAGCGATCGGTGCTGTCGGAGCCATCATAATGGGCGGATACCGTCTAGCCCCGCCGGGGCCCAGACGGTTCATTCCTTTAGTGATTTCGCTAGCTTCTTTGGTGGTGATAATCATTTTGCACCGGAATTTTGATCTCAACATAAAAAACATTGACAGCCAGGAAGACTCAATCGGACTGTTTCTGGCCTTTATTGCCGTAGTCAGTCTTGTCGCTTCCATAGTCTTCAGCACCTGGCGCACCTTCATCATCAATAACACGCTCAGAGAAGTGATGATCGATACCGCCAAGACCACCACCATGGTCTTTATCATCCTGCTCGGTGCAGCCATGCTCACCGCCGCATTTCGCGGATTCGGCGGCGAACACCTGGTGCGTGATTTCCTGACCGGCCTGCCGGGCGGATTCTGGACTCAATTCATAGTGGTCATGGTGGTCATTTTTCTGCTCGGCTTCTTTCTGGACTTTATTGAGATTGCAGTGGTTGTGGTTCCGATTGTTGCTCCAATCCTGCTTGCAGACCCCTCAGCCAATGTCACTGCTGTCTGGCTGGGAGTCATGGTTGGCCTCAACATACAGACCTCTTTTCTAACACCGCCTTTCGGATTTGCATTGTTTTATCTTAGGGGCGTCGCACCGAAAGAAGTCAAGACCACGCAAATCTACAAGGGGGCAGTGGCATTCATCGCGCTCCAGCTAATGGGATTGGCCATTGCCGGCTATTTTCCACCTCTCGTCAACTACATGCCAAATCGAACATTCCTGACCGCTGATACTGCTCCTCCTCCGGTCAATCCAAGGCTTCAACACTGTATTGAAGAGCAAATCTTTCCGATCTATCTGCAAGATGAAGATCGGATTGTGATGGCCATCGACAATGCCCGGCAAATTGAACTTTCGCCACTTCCAGAGCGTTATCAAGCCCCTCTTGAAAACAGCTTCGAACTGGCCAGTGGAACCTTTGGTATAGTTAACCAGGCCTTGGCATCAAAGGATATTCTCGAAGCTTATGTTGAAGACTACAAGCCGGTTCATGCAACAACCCGGCAAATCCAGGTCAGAATTCGCAATATTGATCAACGCATCAAGTCTCTGGAAACTCGAGTTCGGCGGCTCGATAGAGGGGGTAGCAGTGAACGAGAAGTTGAACGTTTCAGGAACACCCTCTACGATTTGGGCCTTGAGCGCAGAAGCTTGATGGATCAACTGCCCACGGATTGGGAAGAGTGGCGTGCCGAATACAAGGCACTTGAGAAGGCCAGTAAATCGGATCTAGTTTCCTACAGAAGAAATGTTGATGCTGCTTATGAACCGATACAGCAGGTACTTGCCGTACTGAACGAGCAAAAGGCACTGGCCAACATGAGAGAAGATATCGAAAATTTACGGTCCCTGCTTGAAACCGTCATTACATCTGAAAACGTCGACAATGTTATCGAACAGTTCACGTTGGCAGAAATTGAATTGAGTGCATTGACCGGGATTGACGCCATCCGCAATTCCCTGACTGATGCCCGGCGCACCATTGCTACAGAGGACCCGGATGTTGGACTTGCCATGGAACACCATCAAGCCGCTCTGCTTGAACTTGATCAGGAACTGGCATGGAGACAATCAGCCGACATCTTGCGGGATGGCCTGCAAGCCTATGATGATGCGATACGGAACACGATTGGTGTTCGTCTGCAAAATCGGCTTGAAAAGGGTCTGGCAAAGGATGTAGCCGTGTGTTTATCAAGACATCGGGACATCTCGATGAGATTCTGAAGAAACAGGATTACTCAAGAAATTATTGCCAGTTGCTTGTGTGGTTACCTGAAAAGGCAAAAATAATCAAGTCACTACTCGACCCCAGTAGGGGAGGGTAGTTACAAATGGGTTGGGAGCTAAAGATATGCGGGGATTTTCAAGAGTTCGAAGGATTTAGCGTACTTCTTAGGCATTTTCCTCTCAAAATCGCCTGTCCAGCAAGTTCTCATGGAATAGTTGAGTTATTATAATATATAATATCAAAAGGTTAGTGAATGATTTTGGGTTTTCTGGCAAGCATTGATCAACACTCTACTCTCCAGCAGCCTAGAGTTGCAAATTCCGCCATGAGCATTTTCCATTCTATTATTTCTGATTGGACAAGACTTCCTGTTGCATTTCCATAATGCAGGTATACAATTAAATAGTTAGCAACAGTTCATACATAACTATTTTGAAACAGTCAAAATACCACCCGTTAGAACTGCACCTTTCATCGAATAGCAGCATTGACATTCCGATGACGTTTCATGAAATTGAAGGGGTTATCGGAAGCAATCTTCCACCATCGGCTCGAAAACATCGCCCCTGGTGGAGCAACAACCCTTCAAATAGCGTAATTACTCATGCTTGGCTCGCGGCAGGTTACAAAACTACCCAAGTTGATCTTGATGGAGAAAGTCTTATCTTCACGAAACTGGAACCAGGCGACCCTCGTTTATCAAATGAACTGGGCTGTGAAGAACGTTCAAAAATACATCCCGGCTTCCGTCATATGCAAGGATCGATAACCATTGTTGATGATTATGATATTACCAAACCGGCTTGTCCAGAATGGGCTAGCATGGTTGAAAACCCGGAAATTTACAATGAGTGATTTACTGCTTGATACTTGTGCGATACTTGTGCATTAATTTGGATGGTCAACAATAGCAAATTAAATACCGAAAACCGCGAAAAGTTAAATGAAAGTTATCAAATGGGCTATCACACATACATCTCACCTATTACCGCTTGGGAACTGGGGATGCTTGCCGCTTATGGAAGGATAAGATTGGCAAGCCCTGTAACAAAGTGGTTTGATGAATATGTTAAGTATGGAAATTACCGACTGGCAGAGATGTCACCAAGAATTTTGATTGGATCCTCATATCTGCCAGATTTGCCAAAATCTGATCCAGCTGACCGAATCATTATTGCTACCGCTCGCTTTCTGAACTTGCAAATTGTTACTCGAGACCGAACAATCCTCAGGTATGCTGAAAAAGGATATGTTCGTGCCATGCATTGCTGAATAGAAGATCACAAATGAAATTTCAGCTTTTGAATTTCCTGATTTTGTCGAACTTGGTTCGCTGAGTAACCTGTGAAATCAGAACCTTAATTGCCCTCCAGTCTTCCTGAAAAGCAATCAATATCGATAGTGCTTGGGCTTGTAAGGTCCTTCAATGGCAACATTGATGTAGTCGGCCTGCCGCTTTGTGAGCGTCGTTAGTTTCGCGCCAATCTTGTCAAGATGCAGTCTTGCTACTTCTTCATCCAGATGCTTTGGCAAGACATGCACATCGTTTGCATACTCATCGCCCCTGCTCCACAACTCGATTTGCGCCAGCACCTGATTGGTGAAGCTGTTTGACATCACGAAACTGGGGTGCCCGGTAGCACAGCCCAAATTCACCAGTCGACCCTCGGCAAGCAGGGTTATCCGATTGCCGTTGGGCAATATCACTTGATCCACCTGAGGCTTGATGTTCACCCATTCATAGGATTTCAATGCCGAAATTTCGATTTCATTGTCGAAGTGCCCGATGTTGCAGAGGATCGCTTCATTCTTCATTTGTAGAATATGTTCATGCGTGACTACCTGATAGTTTCCGGTAGCTGTGACAAATATATCCGCGATCGAGCAGGCTTCATTCATGTCAACCACGCGATACCCTTCCATGGCGGCCTGCAATGCACAAATCGGATCGACCTCGGTTACCCATACGGTTGCACCCAGACCCCGCAGTGACTGTGCACAGCCCTTTCCGACATCGCCATAGCCGAGCACAACGGCGATCTTGCCGGCAATCATCACATCGGTCGCCCTCTTGATTCCATCAACCAGTGATTCACGGCAACCATACAGATTATCAAACTTGGACTTTGTAACGGAGTCGTTGACATTGATTGCCGGGAATGGCAGCTCTCCATTCTCCGCCATCTTGTATAGCCGATTCACTCCGGTCGTAGTCTCTTCGGTAACACCCTTGACCCCTTCTAGGCGACGACTGTACCAGCCTGGATCGGTATCCAGCTGTCTGCGAATCGAGGAATACAGAGCCATTTCCTCTTCATTTTCCGGATGATCCAGGATTGACCGGTCATTCTCTGCTTGAGCGCCCAGGATCAGAAGCAGTGTCGCATCGCCTCCATCGTCCAGGATCATGTTGGGCCCTTCACCGCCAGGCCAGTCCAAAATCCGGTTACTGAATTGCCAGTACTCATCCAGTGTTTCACCCTTGAAAGCAAACACGGGTATGTCTCTGTCTGCAATCGCTGCCGCGGCGTGATCCTGCGTTGAAAAAATATTGCAGGATGCCCAGCGTACTTCAGCACCCAGGGAAATCAGGGTTTCTATCAACACGGCTGTCTGAATGGTCATGTGCAGTGATCCGGCAATCCGTGCTCCTTTCAGCGGCTGTGATTCGATATATTTTTCACAAATAGAGACTAGCCCGGGCATTTCCGAGCGGGCTATCCGGATTTCCTTGTGCCCCCATTCGGCAAGGGACATATCAGCCACATGGTAGTCCGGGGTAATTTTTTTTAGGGGTTGAGTAGACATCTTTATCGTGTTCGGTATGTATGATTCAGTTCAAGCCGGCATCGGACTTGAGGACGCTGGCTTTATCGGTTCTTTCCCATGAGAATTCCGCCTCGCTTCGCCCAAAATGCCCATACGCCGCCGATCGGCCGTAAATCGGTTTCAACAAATCCAGATTCTGTAAAATTGCCTTGGGACGCAAGTCGAAATGCGTGCTGACCAGCTCTTCGATGCGCGAATTGGAAATCGCGCCCGTCCCGAATGTTTCAACCATGACCGAGACCGGCTTGGCCACTCCAATTGCATAGGCTGCCTGAATTTCGCATTTCTCGGCAAGGCCAGCCGCAACAATATTCTTCGCAACATGGCGAAGCGCATAAGCGGCAGAGCGATCGACTTTTGATGGGTCCTTTCCTGAAAATGCTCCACCCCCATGATGCGCGGACCCGCCATAGGTATCAACAATGATCTTTCGTCCGGTCAACCCGCAGTCGCCGTGGGGGCCGCCAATTACGAACCGCCCTGTCGGGTTGACCAGAAACCGGGCACCCTCATTCAGCATTCCGGTCGGAATCACCGGTTTGATGATTTCCTCTATGACCGCTTCTTCAATGATTCCAGATCCCACATCCTCGTGATGCTGGGTAGAGACAACAACAGTATCAACAGCCACCGGACGACCCGATTCATACCTTACCGTGACTTGAGACTTGGCATCAGGCCTCAGCCATTCGAGGCGCCCTGACTTCCGCACCTCGGATTGCCTCTTCACCAACCGGTGCGCACAGGTTATGGGGAATGGCATCAGTACATCGGTTTCCCTGCACGCGTAGCCAAACATCAGCCCCTGGTCGCCGGCACCCTGATCAAGGTCGATTCCCTCGCCCTCATTGACGCCCTGGGCAATATCCGGAGACTGCTCATCCAGCCTCACATGGACATCACAACCCAAATGATCAAATAGCAACTCGGGCGTGTCATAGCCAATTTCCTTGATTTTAATTCTTGCCACCTGCTCATAGTCCACCTTCGCACTCGAACTGATTTCGCCAGCGACAACAACCAGTCCGGTGGTGACCAAGGTCTCACAAGCAACTCTCGAGTCAGGGTCTTGTTCAAGCAGGGAATCCAGAATCGCATCTGAAATTTGATCAGCTACTTTGTCGGGATGACCTTCCGATACCGATTCCGAAGTAAATAGATATGAATCAGACATGTTCAAATCACTCGTTTAATGATTGGCAATGTTCCTTCATGTTGCGAAAAGTCATGCGATGGCTGGTTCAAAAAGCGCTGGTCGATTGCAACGCAAATTGATCTTCGTTGACTGGCTGAACGGCATTTTGCGGGAGGCGGTCGAATCGTGAAACCACTTTGCCGATTCGCTCGACCCGCCTGCATATGCACATTCGTTTATAGTAACATACATGCCCCTCTATACTGCCCAAAATTTTAGTGCCAAACACCGCGAAATTCACAACCGTTCATGCCAAGTTAACAGGCATATGAATCACTTCATCTCGTCTTTGAATCTCATCAAAATGCCGAAGACCAATCAACAGCCGATACAGACCGCTCGCATTCTGCTTGAGGCCCTGCCCTACATCCGTCAATATCAGGGGGCGACTCTAGCGATCAAGTATGGGGGCCATGCGATGGTTCATGAAAACCTGAAGCAAAGCTTTGCCCAAGACCTAATCCTGATGAAGCTGATCGGCATGAATCCTCTGGTGGTACATGGTGGAGGCCCACAAATCAACCGTGTGCTGGAGAGAATTGGCAAGGAGTCGGTATTTGTGGATGGAATGAGGGTCACCGACACTGAAACCATGGATGTTGTGGAGATGGTCTTGGGTGGTCTGGTCAATAAGGAGATTGTCAAATTGATCAATTCGCTTGGAGGGCATGCTGTTGGACTAACCGGCAAGGATGGCAATCTCATCAAGGCCTGCAAGCTGAAAAACAAGAACCGGAATCCGAGTTCCGGCAAGGAAGGCGCCATAGTCGATTTCGGTCAGGTAGGAGAAGTTGAGTCGATTGACCCATCCATTATCAATGTCCTGTTATCTCGTGACTTCATACCCGTCATTGCTCCAATCGGCATTGGCTCGGATGGCAGGACCTACAATATCAATTCAGATCTTGTCGCCGGACATCTTGCAGCAACCATGAATGCCAGCAAATTGATGCTGCTGACCGATACACCCGGAGTGCTTGACGAGAACGGCACGTTGATCCCTAAAATAAGGGTCTCGGAAGTTCAAGGGTTGATTGATCGTGGAATCATTACATCCGGGATGATTCCAAAAGTTCAGTGTGCCGTTCAAGCCATCAATGGCGGCGTTGAATCCTCGCTGATTCTTGATGGGAGAACTCAGCATGCGCTTCTGCTGGAACTGCTGACGGATTCAGGGATTGGCACACTCATTTGCCAGTGATAAATAAATGCAGGTGAATCAGCACCAACAAGAGTTATACTAGTTACCGCAGTTTTCGTCCCCATTAGCCAGACGGCCAGCCCAACGAACCATGCCTAAAATACACAAAGAACGCGTGACAGACGTACATCACTGGTCAGACAAGCTTTTTACGATTAAAACCACCCGGGATTCCTCTTTGCGTTTTCGAAACGGGGAATTCATCATGCTTGGAATCGAAGTTGATGGAAAGCCATTGATGCGAGCATACAGCATGGTCAGCGCCAACTACGAGGATTGCCTCGAGTTCTACAGCATCAAGGTTCAGGATGGACCACTGACATCGCGTCTTCAGCATATTAAGGTTGGCGATGAACTCTATGTCAGCAAAAAACCAACCGGCACTCTGTTATGGGATCATCTTCGCCCTGGCAAACATCTCTATCTTCTGAGCACCGGAACCGGCCTGGCGCCTTTTCTGTCGGTGATCAAGGATCCGGACGTCTATGAGAATTTTGAAAAAGTCATCCTGGTGCATGGCTGCCGCTTCATCAATGAATTGACCTACGAGAAATTAATCACCCACGAACTGCAAAGCAACCCCTATTTCGGGGATGACGTAAAAGCCAAGCTACTTTACTACCCGGCAGTTACCCGGGAAGAATTCAAGAATTACGGACGAATCACGGAGCTTCTCGAGTCGGGACAAATCTGCAAGGATATCGACATGCCCCCACTCAGTCTGGAAGATGATCGATTCATGATCTGCGGGGGTCCCGGGATGCTGAAGAGCATGACTTCCATACTGGACGAGATGGGATTCGCCGAGACCCGAAAATCGGATTTTCGGGAATACGTGGTTGAACGGGCTTTTGTTGAACAGTGAAGGAGAACCTATCTACCTGCTGAAATTTCTAACCGGAAAATCTCTGCCGGTGCCGGGGATTCATTCAGTATCCATTCACAGACAATCAAATTTTTCCACACCCCAAAAGTTTTATTCTATATAATGCCAATATCTTCATTCGAAACCACGTATGGAGACAAATCAATTTGATGGCCTCTACAAAACTATGTTTTGTGGTTCAGTATTGATTTTCAGAATCATTAATATTTCATTAGTAAATAGGAGAATATAGACAATGAAAGAAACACTAAACCGACGTAAATTTCTAAAGGGTACTGCCATGGCGGCGACTGCCACAGCCGGAACTCTGGCTGCACCGTCGATTGTTCGCGCACAAACCACGCTAAAAATGCAAGCTGCTTGGGGCGGAGGCATTTTTCTTGAAAACGCTCAAGCGTATGTGGACCGCGTCAACGAAATGGCTGGGGATGCTCTGCAGATCGAACTGCTGCCTGTAAATGCCGTGGTGAAAACCAGCCAAATGCAGGATGCAGTACATCGTGGCGTACTGGATGCCTGCCATTATGTGCCTGCCTACTGGTACTCGAAATCACCCGTTGCCTCACTGTTTGGAACAGGACCCTGTTTTGGATGGTCGAGTCAGGAAGTACTGGGGTGGGTTTACTATGGCGGCGGCCAGGAATTGTTCGATGAGTTGATGGGCAAACTTGGCCTGAACATCGTGAGTTTCTTCAACAGCCCAATGCCTGCACAGCCCATGGGCTGGTTTAAGGAGCAAATTACCGATTCAGCCCAAATGGATGGCCTGAAATACCGCACCGTTGGACTTGCTGCTGACGTTCTGCTTGAAATGGGGATGTCCGTAGTTCAATTGCCGGGTGGTGAAATCCAGCCAGCCATGAAGTCCGGGCTGATTGATGCGGCAGAATTTAACAATCCTACCTCTGACCGAGACTTTGGCATGCAGGATGTATCTACCCATTATCATCTCGCCAGTTTTCATCAATCCCAGGAATTCTTCGAGTGCTCTTTCAACAAAGGCAAATACGACAGCCTTTCCGATGAGCAAAAAGCGATCTTGAAGTACGCTTCTGAATCAGAAAGCTCGAATTTCTACTGGCACAACACCAACCGGTATGCCGACGATCTGGTGAAGCTTCGTGAAGAGCACGGCGTTAACGTTTATCGTACTCCGGATTCAGTCATGAAGGATCAGCTGAACGCATGGGATGTAGTCGTTAACCGAATTTCTTCTGAAGATGAATTCTTCGCAAGAGTCATTGCTTCTCAGCAAGCCTATGCGCAAAGAGTGATGAACTACCTGCACCTGAATCAGCCTGACTACAGATTGGCATACAACCACTACTTCGGGTAAAATGTCAGTATGATAGCGGATGTCATTGAGGGGGAAGATCTTCCCCCTCAAGCATTTATAGACCGATTCACAGGGAGGCCAGTTTGGCTAAATTCATACACACTATAGAAAGCCTGAGTACTTGGTTTGGTCGGGCTTTCGGGTGGTGTATACTGATTCTTACTCTCTCTGTATCCTACGAGGTCTTCGTTCGATATGTGCTGAATGCACCGACGGTCTGGGCATTTGACATGATGGTCCAGATGTACGGCGCATTGTTCATGATGGCCGGTGCATACACACTTGCCCAGGATGGGCATGTCAGGGGCGATGTCCTCTATCGATTATTCCCGGTTCGTGTACAGGCGATGATTGACTTCGTTCTGTATATTCTTTTCTTTTTTCCTGGCATGCTGGCCTTGTTCTGGTTCGGAGCAGAAATTGCTTCTGACTCCTGGCGCTACAAGGAAGTCAGCTGGAACAGTCCTGCTAGAATTCAAATCTACTACTTCAAGACACTGATTCCGGTCGCCGGTGGACTCCTGATTATCCAGGGCGTTGCGGAACTCTTGCGCTGCTGGATCGCCATGCGCCATGGACATTGGCTTGAGCGAATTGAGGATGTCAGGGAAACCGAAGACATGGCCTCCTCATTCGATTTGGATGCTTCCACAAAGTGAAACCAGCGGATTACCGGGACTTTACGCTCCCAAGTTACAGGCCACATGCATGTGTGGTGCTTGTTGAGGACAAATAAGAATGACAAATCCTGAAGTTGCGATATTGATGCTGGGGTTGTTTATCTTCCTGGTACTACTCGGTTTCCCAATCGCATTTACGCTTGTCGCAATGGGAGTTGGCTTTGGCTATTACGCCTATCATCAAGCCGGGTCCATTCAGGAAATCACTGATGCGTTCAACAACCAGATTTTCTATCTCCTGAACCAGAACACCTACTCGGTGATGGAGAACGACGTGCTGGTCGCGATTCCACTATTCCTGTTCATGGGCTATGTGGTGGAACGTGCAAATATTGTCAACCGTCTGTTCAAGTCTCTCCAGCTTGCTGCCCGGAATTTACCCGGTTCAATGGCTATCGCGGCACTGATTACCTGTGCCGTATTCTCAACAGCGAGCGGAATCGTTGGAGCCGTGGTCACGCTTATGGGACTTCTTGCCTTTCCCGCAATGGCCAATGCTAGCTATCGCAAGGACTTTAGCGCTGGAGTAATCTGTGCTGGCGGTACACTGGGCATTCTGATACCGCCCTCGATCATGTTAATTGTCTATTCAGCGATTGCTGAGCTCTCCCCACTCAGACTGTATGCTGCTGCCGTGTTTCCGGGCTTGATGCTGGCCGGGCTGTACATCGTGTACGTCATGATTCGCGTTTTTATCAACCCCCAAATCGCGCCGAAACCGGCTTATGATGAAAGCGTCACGCGGGGGCAGATTTACATGAGCCTTCTGACTTCGTTCGTCCCGCTAACCGTACTGATCATGCTGGTGCTCGGATCAATTCTTGGAGGCTTGGCTACCCCGGCAGAAGCAGCCGGCATGGGTGCCTTGGGAGGATTGGTGCTAGCCGTATGCTATCGTTCACTGACCTGGCAGAAGGTAAAGGAATCCGTCTTTTTGACTGCCAAGGCGACCGCCATGGTCTGCTGGCTGTTTGTCGGTTCCTGGACATTCGCCTCGGTATTTTCATATCTTGGTGGACATGATGTGATTGAACACTGGATACTGGCCATGAATCTCCAGCCATGGCAGTTTTTGATTCTTGCCCAGTTGATTATCTTCCTCTTGGGCTGGCCGCTCGAATGGTCGGAAATACTGATCATATTCGTTCCCATCTTTCTGCCGATGCTTGATACATTCGGCGTCAATCCCTACTTTTTCGCGATGCTGGTTGCGCTTAATCTGCAAACATCCTTTCTAACACCGCCCATGGCCATGTCGGCCTTTTATCTGAAGGGTGTGCTGAAGAAGCAAATCGAGCTTGTAGAAATATTCAAGGGCATACTGCCATATCTTGGAATCGTGATATTTAGCATGTTCATGATGTACATGTTCCCGCAAATCGCCCTGTGGTTCCCGGATTACCTGTTTGGCCCCTACATTCCCTGACCATTGATGACGGCAAGCCAACCGGACGATGCGGACCGGTCCGGTCTAACAGTCTGTCAATGCCTTGAACTAATGGATCAAGGATCCATTGACTCGGAATCCCTGGTTAAGGGTTACCTCAAGATCATTGATGAATCGGACACTCGCATCAGGGCATGGGCAAAGGTGGATCATGATTTAGCGCTTGACCAAGCCAAAAACCGTGATGATCTTCGGAAACGCGGGATGCCAACCGGTTCGCTCCATGGAATACCCGTTGGTGTAAAAGACATTATCGATACCTCGGATTTGCCGACTGAACTTGGCAGTGAGTTCTTTCAGGGGCGAGAGCCTCAAAGTGATGCAGCTGTGGTTGAACGGCTCAAGGAAGCGGGTGCAGTAATCATGGGCAAGACCCGGACTACTGAACTGGCCTACATGCACCCTTCGGTCACGCGTAATCCATGGAATACCGATTACAGCCCCGGAGGGTCCTCAAGTGGTTCGGCCTCGGCTGTTGCCATGGGTCAAGTTCCACTTGCTCTCGGCAGTCAAACTCACGGTTCGGTTATTCGACCGGCCTCGCATTGTGGCGTGTATGGGTTCAAACCCAGTCGAGGAATGATCTCAAGAAGAGGGGTACTCCAAACCTCATACCATTTGGACCAGATGGGTGGATTTGCAACCAGCCTTGAAGATCTCGCCTTGCTTACCGACTCATTAACTGGCTTTGATGCATCTGATCGAATGTGCCCACTTCGCCCGCGACCCGATTGTCTGGCGGGGTTAAAGTCGGAAGTGCCAATCGAGCCAACCCTGTTGTGGTTCGAGCTGCCTTATGCTTCGCGCTATTCCAAAGAACTGGCTGATGGTTGCGAAGAGCTGATTGCAGAAATCGGTGTGCACATTGAGCGAATAGAGGCACCGCTTTCGTTTGCAGGACTGATTGAAAGTCATCGAATTATCTATGGATATGAACTCTACTGGTCACTGCTTGATCTTGGAATTCTTGAGTCGAGTGCAGCCAGCAATACTCTAAAGGAAGATGCCAAGACGATAGGTGCCATAACGGAAAATCAATACAATGATGCACTGGAAGCGATGCATGCCGCCGACAACTGGTTTGTTCGATTTTTCTATGATTATGATGCAATACTCACGCCTTCGGCTCCTGATATTGCACCACGTTTTGAGGAGGGAACCGGAGATCCATGCTGTTCCACAATCTGGACATTGGCTGGGCTACCCTGCCTCAGTATGCCCTTACTGGTCGGTAGAGATGACATGCCGATCGGAATCCAGTTGGTTGGCGCAAAAGAGCAGGATGACAGGCTGTTTCGAACAGCGCGCTGGCTGCTGGAGTTTTTATCGAAATAAGCAGTCAGAGCTAATTTCTCGTTGAATCCAGTATGGAGTACGATTACAAGAGTGTTTACAAACTGAACATTATGTTCAATCATTACATCCCAATGAACAGTAAGCGGAGATGAAAATGAGCAGGACGACCAAACAGGAAGAAGAAACGATGGAGTTTCCCGTGGACGAATTTACGATGCCGTCCAACTTTGCAAGGAAACATGTTCTCCGTCATTCTCGAGAGGCACGTGAAGCGGTTGCGAACACTTCGGAAGCATCGGCTACGCAATCGAATCATGCGGTCGGATTGAAAGCACCGGTAGTCCCTCCACCGGATTTTACCGGTGTTGGGAAAGTGCCGGAATCGTTGCGGCCGTTCGTCGTTTACCCGAATGCTGACGAGGAAATCATTGGCGTTTCCAATGCCGCCGAGCGGCTTGCTATATCTCGCACAACGGTTTATGAGTGGGCAAAAACAAACAAGCTGATCGCATGGAGGGTTGCAAAGCGTGTTTTGCGTATTCCGGCGAAGCAGATCATCAGTAAGGGACACGTTGTTCCAGGTCTTAAGGATGTTGTGTTGGCAATTGGGGATCCTGAACTGGCCTGGACCTTCCTGACACAGGAATGGGCGTTTGAGGAGACGGTTGCGTTGCCACTTGAATTGCTTAAGGACGGCCGTATCGACGAAGTACTGTGTGCGGCACCGGTATTCGGCACCACATTCACGTGAGTGGAAGCACTTATCAAGGAAACCAGATCAAAGCCATTCAGTTTGAAGAGTCTATCTCTTTGAGCTATCGGATCATGCCGTTCCAACATCGCTCGAATCCACTTGGAACAAGTCCGGCAGATTCTCGCTTCTGTACCCTAAACTGCGGCTGCGGGTTCACGGTTCTTTACATGGCGACGGAATTTGCAACGGCCTTCATTGAGACGGTGGTAAGAGACAGGTTAGAGGGGCCCACAACCGTACGATCAAGGTGAAGGAAGTCACGGAGCGAGTCTTGACAACCCTATCAACGAAACCGAAGGTAGCATTGAAGCTGCTGGACCTGCGCGGAAGCGGATGTTACACGGATCGGTGCTCCCACCGATACGGTAAATGCGAGAAATCACGCCGCAGGAAGGGCATTCTCAAAATGTATCCATATGGAGCATCCCGAAGTTGACGGTATCATCCATGCTTCCCGCCTGACCGGGAAAGACGTCTATGCCATTTTTGACCGTGCTGTTGGAAAGCTTGATTCGACCCCAACAAGACCGCTGGAAGACCATCCTGATCTCCCGGAAATTTTTCAAGAGTATGGAATCAATCTGATTCTACAAACCTACCACACTTAATGGAAGGTCTGCCCCGTCAGGTTGGCGGACCATTCCATTACTTAAGACTTGAACCGGGTTGTTGAATTTACGTTTTTAAATCCACTGTTATCTACTGTCTCACCGGCTACTGATCAGAGCGTTGCACCCAGAGAATACGCAAAAGTCGGAATATCGTTCAGTTTTCAGCATTCACCCAGGAAATTCAAGACATGGCCGGAGCAAGGAAGGCGGATACCTGCTAACTGAAAGGGTCGGTCGGGTGGATTTGCGGTCGCTGCGGGCATGGCCCGGAAAACATGACTTGCATGCGGCATCCCGCACTGACCCTCTCCGCCATCATAGTAGCGCAACGGCCAGCCGGTCACCGAGCGGCTGCATCGTCTCGACCTCAATCCGCGCCGCGTCCCGACTATCGCAGGCTCACACCTGGCCAGAAAACCAGGCACTGCTCGCTCCTGCCGCTTGCGAATGTTGATCCTTGGGTGCCAAACATGCGCTCGAGTGCGGCATGCCCGTAGGCGGGAAATCACGTCGGAATGCCTGCGACCAGTAGCCAAACCACCCATGAATGGAAAAATCACACCCGGAATCTGGGCAGAGAACAGCTCAAAAAAAGAAAAAAATTTGCCTTGAATAAGTAGTTAACCGGCCGCTTATTTTGCTATAATGCCTGCACTATGCTTCCAAAAATAATTCCCATCATCGCTGGGCTGGCAGGTTTGTTTGTCCTGTATGCCTTCATTATTGGCCTGTCCTGGAGCATATCCAATGGATTCGCTGGAATTCTGGGTGGTCTGCCGTTTGCCTTCATCATTGCTTTTGTGCTGCCGATGGCTGCATATGACTATTGGGATTCCTGCATTCGCGAAAAGTCGGATAAATAGGTCCTTAATTCCACTATGAAGTGCAACACCCGGGGGTCCGGTGGCATGTTGCACTTCATAGTGGAATTTGCTATCTTCACCATAGCGAACCAATGAGTGCCGATGGTTCACGTTTAAGAAGAATCAGCTCAGTTTCTGCTAGTCAGAGTGGACATTGGAATGCACGGGGAGGTTCGGGGGAGCGCTGGATTATCCGATGTACTCTGTACTCGTTCATGCAGTCTAATGGATTACCTCCAAACACCTCTAGGGTCAGCACTCCCAGGTTGCCGCGTACTATGTCCTTCAGGTTGTGGACATGACAGGCACTGATCGCATCGAACTCGTTTGATCAAAAAACATCAAGACTGTGGTTCGAAAATGCAGCTTAAAGTGATCCATACAGTACGTGCATCCCCTTCACGCTGGAATAGCCAAAGATGATATTCCAAGGGCCCTGGGCCCTGATGGGTGATCAACCTGCAGGCTGGTATCAAAATGCAGTGATCAGGTGGATAGAGTTCTTGATAGCGCAAGTCAGCCAGCATCTCAAGCAATCGCATACTGGATATCGAATTCAGTAGCTTTTGTGATAGGTTGGACCTTTCTGCTATCGTGTCTCCGCAATTCGACAATGCCATATTTCTCCATGGTTTTGAGCGTGCGGCTAAGATTGCTGGATTTACGACCGCTGAGCTCAGCAAGCTCTTTCAAGGTTTCAGGCTGATGTTCGTCAATTAACTTTAACAAGCGTACATTATTGTCGCTTAGCACTTCACTCAGGGACTTCATGGAACTAAACCAAATTTTTGGCTCATCATGCTCAGGTTTCAATTTACCCGCGGCAATATCAATAGTACGTCGCTGAAACTGCTCATGGGCCATGATGCCAATTTTTAATTTCTTCATTTTGATACTTCCTTAAGAATTCTGTTTACTTCATTGAAAAAGTCCTCAATTAGTTGCTGAGCACTGGAAAAAGCATAGGCCATACCCTTGTCAGCTGCCGGTTTATGCATGTGATCATAAGCAACTATTCTGCCTTTATATTTGCCCCTTTTCCTGGGTTTCACCGCATGGGCATTATCGAATCCCATGATACGCTGGTTAGAGCGATTGTGCAGGGCGAGATTGTATCGAATGCCATGGATATCGCTCTGGTGGGGGAAACCCTGTAAGCTTCGATTTTATACCTGTAGCCACTTTCATCGGTGTATTCGGTATCATTAAGCTCCAATAAGACGTCTAGCCCTGGGTCAGACTTCACAAAATCCATTTTTTGAAATTGGGCAGTTATCATTGGATGATAACTATCATAGTGGAAGTAATAGTGAAAAGTCACTTTTTTGGTGTCCCAATTCCACTCTAAAGTGCAACACCCTGGTGAGGAGAGGCTTGTGCGAGCGGGTATACAGCTTCGAACTGTTCTCAAACCAGCCCTGAACACAAGTGATTGTCCCATTGAGTATTTTCGTATCCTGGCAGGAACAGTGATTTCTTCTGGCTGCTTCTGGCCTGGATAAAAGCCAGTGTTCCTCTCCCGCTAACCAGGAATTCACCATCATTCATGCCGGGCGCTATTCCGCAGGCATCCGCGATATTGATAGAAGAGAGAAAACCGGGAACACTCGAATTCCACAAAGTCACGCAACCGCCCCGTGGAGAAGAAACTGCCATAACCTCACCGCTCACATCAAATGCTATGCTGCCGCAATAGTTTTTCATTGAACGGATTACCGAGAGCGGCTCATGAACCAGTTTCACTTCACTCTTTCCATCATGCAACCCAATCAAGGGAACAATATCTCCAGACGGACCCTCATACTGCATGGCCACTCCAACAATTCCCGCTGGATTGACGTCAATATGTCGAATGCTCAATTGACGAAATTGATCCGCAAGGGAAAATTTGGCAAGGAGTCTCCCATTTTTTCGATTGATGTAGCAAAGAGATGATTCCATCGTCGGCAGATTCATTTTGACACGCGGATTGTCCGGATGGGTCAGAATACCGCCGTTGGCTACCACCAGCGTCTCATCGTCTGGATAACATCTTATTTCGTGAGGGCCGATCCCATACGATGGAAATTCAGCGATGCGCCGATAACTTTCACTGACATCGTAAACGCCAATCACGCCGCGGCCATTACCATAATCGTTTTCGGTGGCATAGACTAAGCGTCCCTCAGGTTCGAATGCACCATGCCCGCAGAAGTGCCGTCCCTGTCCTGATTTGAGGTTTTTTACCAGCTGACCATCCATCGGATTAAAAACGATGGCAAATGTACCCGGACGTCGAGCAAACAATACTGACTCGCTTGCGCCAGGACGCATTGCAATCGAATGTCCCCGACTCGGCAGCCTGATTTCAGATGTGCCGATTCCATCGGGAGAAAACCAGACAGCTCCGAAACCGCCCTGCTGACTCTTGTATGCGCTCGCAAATACAGGTACTTGACCGCTTGCAATTCTTGATTGCGTTAGAGAATACAGCAAACCGCCTTTCAGGATACCGGCAATCAGCACCAGAGCTTTTCTGCGTTCAGTCTCCATCAAGCGCATTGAAACCCACGGTCATTCCGATAGCTTTGGCTAGTCGGGATCTCACGATCTGCTTCATTGCCAGCACCTGTTTTGCGAGCTTTTCAAGCTGTGGACGTTTTTCTTCATCAATCGCAGCAACCTCGATCGGAACGTTCAATGACCGTGCATTGGCTAATGTTATACGAAAAGCCTTTTGCATCAGGGCATCAAGGTCGGCATCGGTTCTTGCGGCCAGTCTACCCAGCCCGACGTTGCCGTCGACTCCATAAAGTTCTTCAAGGGCATTCAGGGTAACCACGATATTGCGCATCGACCGCGCACTTGGGCGGGATTCAGCCAATACCGGGCGTGCATTGACAATACTCTCTCCCACGACCGGCTTTAAATTGATGTCGTATGCAAACTGGAGACTATTGTAGAGGCTCTGAAAGAAACTCAGCGTTGCCGTTGCATGATTTTCATAAAAAGGGTTGTCCGCATCCGGCTGTTTCATGAACTGTGCATAGGCCGTATTACGATCACGCCAATCTTCCAGGGTGCCGATTGCCATATTCTCCATGTTGTGTGCAACGGCAACCAGAAGACTGCAGTTTTGGGATTGATTTTCGCTGCCGCCACCGAAAAAACGTTCATTGAACAGTAGTGCTTCGGCTGCCAGCAACCCTTGCACCGCTACATTGGAATCGGTTAATTCCCCCGTAGCTCCGGAAACCGCCATTTCAGCCAGGGAGTCGACTACTTTGCCTCGCGCCTGTGGCCAAAAGTAGAAACGAAACTGGCGCATTAAAAATTCGATGGGGCCAAACTGTATGTGTGCAATTCCAAACCAGGCATCCATGACCTTGTGAAAGTCATCGCGCAGAACTGACAGTTCTGCCCCTTCTGATTCATTGCAAAACGATCGTGCTGTCGTTAAGAACCCTGAAGCGTTCTGAACCAGGACTTCGTAGCGCGGAATAACGTGCGAATCAATCAAGTAGGCGTTGACTCTGGCGTAGTCAGCTTCAGAAATCTCCCGAACCTGATCGGCCTTGACTGTCATCGTCGCCATCATGAAGACAACAGCACCCAAACAAGTGATTCTCAGCATGCAGATATCCTCTTCATTTACAGGGAATTCAGGAACGCAATCAGGGCCTTGCGCTCGGCACGAGTCATCGCCATGACCTGCTGTTTTGAATTTTCAGCCTCGCCACCATGCCAGAGAATGGCCTCCAGCAGATTGCGTGCACGGCCATCATGCAGGAAATACGTGTGTTCGTTCACAGTTTCAGTGAGACCGATTCCCCAAAGCGGTGGCGTTCGCCATTCCCGCCCGTTTGCTTCACCTTCAATGCTTCCGTCTGCGAGTCCTTCCCCCATATCATGCAGGAGCAAGTCGCTGTAGGGCCATATCAATTGAAACGACTGTTCTTCGCCTATCGAGTCGCGGCGAGTCACAAATTTCGGACGGTGACAACCGATGCAGTTTGACTCATAAAACAATCTCTTGCCCTCCAGTACCTGCTGGTCCTGCACATCCCTTCGAGCTGGAACACCAAGATTGCGGGTGTAGAAAGTGACCAGGCTCATCAGTTCTGAATTGATTTCAACAGGGAGTTCAGTGGTTTCTCCACCATGTGGGCTCGTCAGGCACTCTAGCTGCACTTCGGTGCAATCACCATGTGGATTGGGATATAGTGGAGTAGCAATGCCAATATCCGCAAGAAACGCGGAGGCCGATTGCTGTGCAACTGTCGGATTGCCTCCCTTCCAGCCAAATCGACCCAGCATCAACCTGCCATATTCATCGCTCCAGACGATATTGGCCCGCCCGGATATGCCATCGCCATCCTGATCATCAGAATCCACCCAGGACAGAATATCGTCTTCGGCGATGGCCTCCAACAGACCCATTCCGATCACTGGAGGCGCAACACGCGGTGATAGCCCTGCATCGTGATGCAAAGGCCCGTATGACAACTCGTCGACTTCATAGCGCGGTCTACGGAGATTCACAATTTCGCCATCTGCCAATTCAACCGGGGTTTCTTCATAGGATATTGATATCTCGGTCTCGGCACTAACTCCCTGAACCGAAAAATTCTGCAGCTGATCGCCATAAGTGGGATCAGGAATTGATTTCCTGCGCTTGCTTTTCAAAAGTTCCATTTCTGCATCCGTCAGTGGCTGGATCGAAACGCGAAAAATCATGCTTTTTGCCTTCTGTCCAGGTGCAGGCGGCTGACCGCGCCCGTCCTTGACGTGGCAATCCTGGCAAGAACGGGCATTGAACAGTGGACCCAGACCATCAGAGGATTTCGTCGAGCTTGGCGAGGATACCCAGAACTTGCGAAAGAGTCCGTTTCCAACAAAAAACTGAGCCTTTCGCTCAAAAGACATATTGGCTGACGGATGCGAAAATGAATTGACATTGAGAAACTCAAAAACTGTTGCAGCGCCTCCAGACCGGGCTTCATATTTTTCCGCCTTGGAAAAATCCTCCGAGGGTTTGGTAATGGCCTCGATACGTTGACGTTCCGACTGAGACTGTGCGTAACTAGCCGAAAGAATCACTATGGAAAAAATACCGCAGGCCAGGATCAATATCTGTCGCACTGGGCCGTGCATGGTTATTGAATTCTGATTTCCTCTGGATTCCACAATTACAGCTTTCATATGAAAATCATCTTGATTGGCAAGGGAAGGTAGCAGGGGTCATGCACCCATATGCGTTAATTTATTCACTTTTGATCTCTTTTTGACCTCTTTAATAATTTCTAAATTTCATGATTTTGGGAGATTTGATCGTGTTTTTCGGCAAATTCCAGCATTTTCCCCACCCAAAGTCATGCTTAATATTACAAAGCATGTAACAAGTTAACGCTTATGGGTCATGCACCCTGCCTCAATATCAGAAAATAATAATAAGAATTATTCTTGTTATTATCTGTGTTTCTCATTATAATTCAAATCCGGTGTTGATGCAGAAATCTGAATATCGATTATAACGGCAAGGCCTGAGCGGCAAGCATTGCAGTGCCCGTAGCCTTCGAGTCCGTTCAGGAGCAACTCTGCAAGCCGGCAAGCCCTTCTTATTCCAGAAGGAAAACAATGATTAATGCAAATGAGGTTACTGAATATGACAGCAAGAAAAACCAAGACGTCCATACTGCTTGCGTTCAGCCTGCTGATTCCGGGTCTGATTCCGGTTTCGTCCCTTGCGGGAGTTTCGGCAACGGCAGGTGATGTACTGGAGCACTATGCCAAGCTGGCCAGGGCGAAATACGAGGATGCGCTTGTTTCGGCTCGCGACCTGCAAGGTGCGGTCAGCGAGCTTGTGGACAATCCGACCGAAGACAGTCTGGCAAAGGCGAAAGGCGCATGGCTGGCCGCCAGGATTCCGTACCAGCAGAGCGAGGTCTACCGTTTCGGCAATGCGATCGTTGACGACTGGGAGGGCAGGGTCAATGCATGGCCACTCGACGAGGGCCTGCTCGACTATGTTGACGCCGGCAGTTACGGCATGGAGTCAGAAGAGAATCCGGGATATGCGGCGAACATCATTGGCAATGCCAGCATTAGCGTCTCGGGCGAGACCATTGACGTCTCGGAGATCACGAAGGAGCTGATCGCGAAGACGCTCCAGGAGCTCGGAGGGGCGGAATCGAACGTTGCCACCGGCTATCATGCCATCGAATTTCTGCTGTGGGGGCAGGACCTCAACGGCACGGGGCCGGGAGCCGGCGGGCGGCCGGCAAGCGATTTCGACACGGCCGGCTGTACCAATGGCAACTGTGACCGGAGGGCGGCATACCTGCAGACCGCAACGGACCTGCTAGTTGACGACCTGGAATGGATAGTGGATCAGTGGGGTGCCGACGGTGCGGCAACCCGCAACGTCATGGACTCAGGTAGCAAGCAGGGCCTGTCGATAATCTTCACCGGAATGGGCAGCCTTTCGTACGGCGAGCTTGCGGGCGAGCGGATGCAGCTTGGCCTGTTGCTGCACGACCCCGAAGAAGAGCACGACTGCTTCAGCGACAACACGCATGCCTCGCACTACTACGATGCGCTGGGGATTCAGAACATCTACCACGGAACCTACCGGAGGATTGACGGTTCAACTCTGGAGGGTCCGAGCGTATCCGATCTGGTTGCGGCGGCCAGTGCCGATGCTGACGCCGCTCTGGCTTCTGCCCTTGAAGCGACCATGGTGGCGATGGCCGAAATCGTCGGTGCGGCGGAGGCCGGCGAGGCCTACGATCAGCAGATTGGCGAGGGAAACGAGGCAGGAAACAGGAGGGTGCAGGCGGCCATCGACATGCTGAAGAACCAGACCGGTGCAATTGAAGATGCGGTTGCTGTCTTGAATCTCGGGGCCATCGAGTTCGAAGGTTCCGACAGCCTTGATGACCCCGAAGCCGTGTTTGAGTAAACATTGCCGACCTCTTGGTAAAACGCAGCCAAACACTTCCAACGGGGGGCGTTGGTTGCGTTTTTTTGGACTCTTGGAAACAAAGCTCCCTGTATACCCCATTACTCCTAATTCCGGATTTCCGGCCCGGTGAAACAAGCACTGAGCCTGAATTTGACGGCCTATTCTGCTTCAGGAGCCGGACTCTCACTGTATTCACTGCCTTTGGATACTATCGAATAAATGATGCGTGCCAAGCGAGAGATCATGGTACTGGCCAGCAAAATCGCGAGAGAGTTTGCCTCGTAGGCCGTAGGGAAATTACAGTACTGACAGTTCTAAACCCATACGCTCTTTTCAACATATTTCTACGGTAATATTGTACTCAAACCATGGCTAACCGCCGCACAAGTGGGTACCGCGGGAACGTTGACAATGATTAAAGGAAAACGAACCACCATACATCTTGAAAATTTCAGCCCGGTATGGGATGCCAAACTAAGTTTAGGTGATTTCACGATTGTTGTAGGCCCGCAGGCCAGCGGCAAGAGCGTGTTCTTGCAAACCTTGAAGCTGGCAGAAAATCGAAACCATATCCTTGGTTTCTTTGATCAACAAAAGGTTGTCTTTGATTGTGACCTACGAGCATTTATTGACAGTTGTTTTGGTCGTAGAATGTCTGGAATGCTGGATAGAAATCCTTCGGTTATATGGGCCGGAAAAAAATACGAACTCTAGGCATTAACTCGGTTCAAGAAACCGAAAAACAGACAACTGGAACGTCTGTTTTACATTCCGGCACAACGAGTAGTCAGCTTGCCTTCGGGAGTTTCTCTAACTTTTACTTTTGGCAGTTTCAGCTTTGGAAAACCCTACGCTGTTCGCTACTTTGCCATCAGACCCATATTCTGCTGCAAACGAATTGAGTTCAAAGACCGAACTCTTCCCTGCGAAGGGGCGGTTAGATGAAACGTTGAAAAAGCCGATTGCCGACTATCTTTTTGCTGGTGCCACACTTGCAGCAGAACCGCAAGACTTTACTACGACACTTACATTTGAGATTGATGGGCTGTCCCTCGGCCTCCCATTTTTGACCTAGTAGCTGGTCAACGAGAGTTTGCTCCGCTCCTGCTTGGTCTTTATTGGCTTTGCCCTGCTAGCAAGCATTCAAAACGGGATGATGTTGAATGGGTCGTGATTGAAGAGCCGGAAATGGGGTTGCACCCCCGGGCAATCATGACTTTTTTGCTACTGGTTCTTGAATTAACGAGGAGAGGGTATAAGCTGATAATATCAACTCACTCGACAGTTGTTCTCGACCTTGTCTGGGCTCTTCGTCATATACATGAATGTGGCGGTACCGAGGCCGATGTTAGAAAACTGCTTGATTTAGGATCAACCCCGACACCTAGAGAAATTGCAATGAGTGCAATAGACAAGGAATATACAGGTGTATTTTCTTGAACAGGGAAAACCTGCTCAGGACATCTCACCCTTGGATCCTGGCTCAGAAGACGAGTTTCAAATTGAGGGGATTTAATTGGCTTTGCAAGTCACGCCAAAGAAGTAGTCGCAATGGTTGTCAACCGAAAAACAACTTGAGGAAAATGGAATGACTCAATTTCAGGAAACGGCAAAAAGCGCCGGATTAAATTTCGGTCTCGGACTTCAAGGAATTAAATCCGCACACAGAGACCAGATATTGGTCAAGGGGGATGCTTCAGTAACTGGAAGCATTGACCTTGACTCACATTTCAAAAAAGTTGAACCAAGCGCCAATCGATGGGATGATGGTATTGGTCTTAAACGGGTCAAGGAGTTTGCCTTTTGGGTTGACGCACGCCCCGCAAACAGTACTGGTGATATTGATGCAATCATCGAAAAACTGACCGGGCTGAAATCAAAGCTGGATATCGATAAACTTAAGCATTTGGCGACTCTTACTGGCCACACAAAAGAAATGGATGAAATTCCTTTTCGTTGGATGTACAAGGGAAAAGGGGGTTCGTACCGGCGGCAAGGAATTGCGCCTGTCAGTAAAACATGGAATGGAACTGCCTGAAAGAAGCATGAAAATTGGCTAACCCTTGTTTCCGATCTTGATCTGCCAATCGGAAATCAATGAATGACAGGTATATCATGAATGAGAAACCCATACTCTGGATAACCCGAAAACTCTCGGCAAACACTGAACGCAGAGCTTCGCAAAACTACCAGGTTATATTGAACCCTGAAGATACTCTGGTCACGCCCGATGAAATTGTGAACAGGAGTCATGAGGTCGATGCGATCCTGCCCTGCCACTCAGAAGTCTTTTCTCGGGACGTGGTGCAATGTCTCGGTCAACGTGTTCGCATCATTGCAAACCATTCTGTCGGTGTTGATCATTGCGACCTCAATGCCCTGTCCGAGCGGGGAATCGTGGTTACCAATACACCGGATGTCCTTTCTGATGCAACAGCCGAAATTGCCATGCTGCTACTGCTGGGCGCGGCTCGACGCGCCATAGAAGGCGATACCATGGTTCGAGGCCTCCAATGGAAAAGCTGGAGTCCGTCATTCATGGTCGGACACCAGGTGACCGGCAAGCGCCTTGGGATTATTGGCATGGGTCGAGTCGGTCTGGTGATGGCAAAACGAGCCGCCGGATTCGATATGCAAATCCATTATCACAATAGAAATCGCCTTGCACCGGAAAGTGAAAACGGAGCTGTCTTCCAAAAGGATCTCGATTCCTTGCTTCGAGTCTCGGACTTCCTGTCACTACACTGCCCTACTACGGACGAAACCCGTGGATTGATGGATGAACGAGCATTTTCTCTGCTTCCCGATAATGCAGTTATCGTCAATACCGCTCGGGGTGCGCTTGTTGACGAAAACGCCCTGTTGAACGCATTGACGAGCGGCAAGATTGCTGCCGCCGGATTGGACTGCTTTCAAGTCGAACCGGGGGGTAACCCAGACTTCGCCGTACATCAGAATGTATTCATGCTCCCGCACATCGGCAGTGCAACCCTTGAGACTCGCGATGCGATGGGATTTCGTGCTCTTGATAACCTGGATGCTTTTTTCAGCGGCCGGGAGCCACAAGACAGGATAGCCTGAGCCAGTTTCCCGTTTACGACAAGAGTGCTACAGCTATCAAGACGGTTCAACCGATTTGGCGAACCTTGAAGCTGCTTCATCCATTCGCGCCAGTCCTTCTGCAACCTCCGATTCACTGATATTGAGTGGCGGGGCTAATCGCAGTACATTCGGACCAGCTACCAAGGTCAGCAAGCCGGATTCATTGCAAAGAGTCATTAGATCTCTGGCCTTTTCCATATGCTGTTCCATCAGTACACAACCCAGCAAAAGGCCAGTTCCGCGGATTTCCGTGAAAAGGCGATAACGCTGGCTGATATCCTCGAGACCAGATACCAGCTGTTTGCTTCGCTGATCAACATTGCTCAACATCTCAGGAGTATTGATGATATCAACAACCTTGCTGGCAACCGCACAGGCCATCGGATTGCCGCCAAAAGTACTTCCGTGAGTGCCCACCGCCAGATGTTCAGCCACTTTGTCAGTGGTTAGAGCAGCGCTCACAGGGAAACCGCAGCCCAAAGCCTTGGCCGTAGTCAGAATATCCGGTATAACGTCAAGCTTTTCATGAAGATACAGAGCTCCAGATCGCCCCATGCCGGTTTGGACTTCATCGAAAATCAACAACGCATTGTAGCGATCGCAACAAGCCCTGAGAGTATCTACAAACTCCTTGGTTGCCGGAGTTACCCCGCCTTCGCCTTGACAGGGCTCAAGAATGACTGCGCATGTCCTGTCTCCGTGTTTATCAAACCAGTCGACCGCAGCCTGCGAATGATTATAGGGAAGATGTGAAATGCCGGCAGGATTTGGACCAAAACCCTGACTGTACTTTGATTGCCCTCCAACACTGACCGTAAAGAAAGTACGACCATGAAAAGCGTTTTCAAATGCCAGAATTTCATGTTTGTCTTCAGCATAGCGATCTTGGGCAACTCGACGGGCAAGCTTCAATGCCGCCTCGTTGGCTTCGGAACCTGAATTCGCAAAAAACACCCTATCGGCGAAAGTCGCGTCAATCAGTTTGCTTGCCAGTTCAAGTGCCGGTTGATTGGTCAGAATATTGCTGACATGCCAGAGTTTCCTAGCCTGGCTTGTCAGAGCTTCAACCAGCTCGGGATTCGCATGACCCAATGCAGAAACAGCGATGCCTCCGGCAAAGTCCAGATAGCGATTTCCGGCATCGTCCCACAGCCATGAACCCTGCCCATGTGCCGGAACCATGTTCAAGGGTGCATAATTCGGCATCATTACACGGTCGTGCAAATCTCTCCAGTGAGAAGTTCCGGTACAAGACTGGTCTTCAGCGATAGACAGTTCAACAGACATTCGAGATTCCGGTGCTGAAAAATGTGGAATTTTACACTTAACAATAGCACAATATCCGGAATTACACACTCCTGCCTTTTGGAAAAAACATGATGCAAGATATCCCCGAACGCGAATCGATGGAAGTCGATGTGGTGATTGTCGGTGCTGGGCCTGCCGGTCTTGCCACAACCTGCCGCCTAATGCAGCTTGCCGCCAGTAATGACAAGGAATTATCAGTGGTCATACTCGAGAAAGGATCAGAAGTAGGTGCGCATATCCTGTCTGGCGCCCTGTTTGAGCCGAGAGCCCTTGACGAGCTGTTTCCCGATTGGAAAAACATGGGAGCGCCGCTCAATACACCCGTCACCCGCGATGAAGTATATATGTTCAGGAGCGAATCCAAGGCAACTCAAATGCCGAACTGGATGATTCCGAAACCCATGCATAACCAGGGTAACTATATCATCAGTCTTGGAGAACTGTGCCGATGGCTCGCTGAGCAGGCTGGAAATCTGGGCGCAGAAGTTTTTCCTGGCTTTCCGGCATCAGAGGTTCTATTTCACGAAGACGGCAGTATCAAGGGGGTTGCAACCGGAGAAATGGGAAGGGGGGCAGATGGAGAAATCAAGAACAACCATGAACCTGGGATGGAACTTCATGCAAGAATCACCGTGTTTGCCGAAGGCTGTCGTGGCCATCTCGGCAAACAACTGATCCGCAAATTTGAACTGGACAAGTCAAGTCAAACTCAGCACTATGCGATTGGCATAAAGGAGTTGTGGAAAATAGACGAGGACAAGCACAATCCGGGACTGGTGATTCACGGGGCCGGCTGGCCGCTGTCTGAGAACAATGCTTCCGGTGGATCATTCCTATACCATCTGGATCATCATCTGGTGTCGATGGGCTTGATTACCGACCTGAGCTACGACAACCCCTACATCAGCCCTTTCGATGAATTGCAAAGATTCAAACACCATCCCATTATTCGTCAATATCTCGAGGATGGCGAGCGAATCGCCTATGGCGCAAGGGCAATAACCAAGGGCGGCATCAATGCACTTCCCAAAATGACCATGCCCAACGGACTGCTGATTGGATGTGATGCCGGCACCCTGAATTTTTCCAAAATCAAGGGATCGCACACTGCCATGAAATGCGGGATGCTGGCGGCAGAATCTGTATTTCGGACTCTTCAGGGCGAGACGGAACTGGAGGATTTTGAGCGACACTTCAGATCTTCGTGGCTGCATGAAGAGTTGCATCGATCCCGAAATTTTGGCGCGGCAATCCACAAGTTCGGAGCATGGATGGGGGGTGCCTACAATTACCTGGACCAGAACTGGTTTTCCGGTAAACTGCCCTTCAACTTGACCGATCCGGTTCCCGATCATGAATCTCTTCAACATGCAGAGAAAGTTCAGAAAATCGAATACCCGAAACCGGATGGAAAACTCAGTTTTGACAAAACCTCTTCAGTGTTTCTCTCCAATACGAACCATGAAGAGGATCAACCGGTTCACCTTTGCCTGACTGAACCTTCCCGGGCTGTGGAATGGAATCTGCCCAAATATGCGGGACCAGAACAACGCTACTGTCCAGCCGGTGTTTATGAATTTGTAGACGCTGGTGGCAGCCAGAGACTGCAGATTAACGCACAAAACTGCGTGCACTGCAAAACCTGCGACATCAAGGATCCGAGTGGAAACATCAACTGGGTTACGCCGGAGGGGACCGGAGGCCCAAACTATGCCAACATGTAGAGCCTGGACTATCCGACCCAATCTCTGGAATTTTGAAACAGCTTTATCCAGGGACTGTATTTTCCCCAGTGACCTGGATGCCATGGATTCGAGCTGGTTAGAAAAACCCGCTCCGGATGCGGCATCAAGATAGTGAAACGCCCATCTTGCGTGGTGAATCCTGTTGCCCCAGCCGGCGAGCCATTGGGGTTCAGGGGATAACGCTCGGTTGCGCACCCCCGGCTGTCAACAAACCTCATGCATACCTGATCTCGCTCTTCAAGCATGGTTTTGTCGTCAGTGCTCCGGTACTTGACCCTGCCCTCGCCGTGAGATGTCGGAATCGGAATCATGGATCCTTTCATGCCAGTTGTCAGAATTGACGTCTCAGAGACAATCTCAGCCATAACGAAGCGCGCTTCATATTGTTCGGAAGTATTTCTCATGAAATCCGGCCAATGCTCTGCACCCGGAATAATCTCCTGGATGCAGGACAACATCTGGCATCCGTTGCACACCCCTAGTCCAAATGTGTCAGGTCTTGAAAAGAACGCTGCAAATTCCTCCTTGAGCATGTCGTTGTACAAAATTGACTTGCCCCATCCCGCGCCCGCGCCGAGCACATCTCCAAATGAAAATCCGCCACAGGCGGCCAGGCCCTTGAATTCTTCAAGCTTGACGCCCCCCAGAATATCAGTCATGGCTACATCTTGCGGCATAAAGCCGACTGCTTCGAATGCCGCAGCCATCTCGAGATGGCCATTAACGCCCTGCTCTCGCAAAATCGCAATTCTGGGTTTTTGAAGATTCAGGCTTGCAGCGTGGAAGTGTTCAGAATCGCATTCAAATGTCAGATCGCAGAACAAGCCTGAATCTCGCTGATCCGTTATCCTGAGATATTCCTGATCGGCACAAAAGGGATTGTCGCGCAATCTCTGCATCTGCCAGGAAGTGCTTGACCAGGCTTGCTGGCAAACACTTCGTGATTGCGACAACAGTAATTTGTCGCCAGCATATATGTCCAGACGATCATCGGAATTTATGGTGCCGATTTCCATAACCTGATCTTCAATTTCAAATAAACATGACCGATCATTGATTTCTGGCAATGCGTTGCGTTTGACTTGAATTACGGCTCCAAGCTCCTCGTTGAACAGAAAGTTCGCATGATCAGCCTGCGTGTGCGTGTCTTTCAGAGAGAGCGAAATCCCGCAACGACTCGCAAACATCATCTCACAGGCAGTCGTAATCAACCCACCGTCTGATCGATCATGATAAGCCAGTACAAGTTGATCCTCGAGAAGCGATTGGACAAACCCAAAAAACTTCCGCAATAATTCAGGATTATCGAGGTCTGGCACTTCCCCGCCCAGCTGTCTTGAAGTCTCGGCCAGAATGCTTCCTCCAAGACGATTTTTCCCGCATCCCAGATCAATCAGTAAAATCACCGTGCCTGAATCGTCTTTCGTCAATTCAGGGGTGAGAGTCAAAGCAACATCCCGGACTTGTGCAAACCCGCTCGCAATCAGCGACAGGGGGGCGATTACCTTGTTTTCCACTTTTCCGGAACCCTGCCAAACGGTTCGCATGGACATCGAATCCTTGCCTACTGGAATTGAAATTCCAAGTGGCATGCAAATATCCTGTGTAACTGTTCTGACGGTCTTGTACAAGTCCGCATCGTGTCCGGCTTCACCGGCCGCAGCCATCCAGTTAGCAGAGAACCGGATTTTTTCGATATGACCAATATCTGCCGCAGCCAGATTCGTGATCGCTTCACCGATCGCCATTCGACCACTCGCCGGGGCGTTTACTACAGCCAATGGGGTGCGCTCTCCAATGCCAATGGCCTGACCGGTCTTCGAGTGATAGCCGGATGCTGCAATGCCCACATCCGCGACCGGAACTTGCCAGGGGCCAACCATCTGATCCCGTGCTATGAGTCCGGTCACAGTCCGGTCGCCGATCGTGATCAGAAAGGTCTTGTCTGCAACTGTTGGATGACTGAGCACCTGGTCCAGCAAGACTTCGAGCGGCTTCAGCCCATTCACGGGATTCTCGGATATCAAGCTATTGCTCTCTGCCTCTCTTGACAAACGCGGCACAAAGTCAAAAATCGCGCTCATCGGCAGATCAACCGGATTCGGCCCGCTTTCAAACATTGAATCGGATACCACCAGCTGCCGATCTGCTGTCGCTTCGCCGACAACCGCATACGGACATCGCTCTCTCCGGCAGAATGCCGCAAATTGATCGAGCCTGCCCTGTTCAATCGCCAGTACATACCTCTCCTGGGATTCATTGCACCAGATCTGCATCGGTGACATTGATGGCTCGTCACTGGGAATATTCCTGAGATCGAACATCCCCCCGCACCGGGAATCCTGGAGAAGTTCCGGCAAGGCATTGCACAACCCCCCTGCCCCTACATCGTGAATGGCAAGAATCGGGGTCTCAGACCCCAGGTCACAGCATGCATTGATGACTTCCTGGCACCGTCTCTGCATTTCTGCATTTTCCCGCTGTACTGATGCCCAGTCCAGGTCTTCATTTCCCCTCTCAGAAGCTGCGCTTGAAGCCGAACCGCCCCCAAGCCCTATCAACATTCCCGGACCACCCAAAACCACGATGGGGGAATGAGCCGGGATTTGCCGTTTTTGAATCGACTCCGGTCGGATTCCACCCACGCCGCCTGCCAGCATGATCGGCTTGTGATAACCGTAGCGCACATGTTCGTTGGCGGTTTCGGACTCAAAAACCCGAAAATAGCCAGTAATGCAGGGACGACCGAATTCATTGTTGTATGCTGCGGCGCCCACGGGTGCCTCAAGCATGATCTGCAGGGAACTGGCTATTCGACCGGGACGGTTTTCCGGAATTTCCCATGCACGGGGCATTTGCGGCAAGCGCAGTTGAGATACTGAAAAACCAGTCAGGCCGGCTCGCGGGCGGCCGCCCCTGCCGGTAGCTGCCTCATCTCGAATTTCACCTCCCGAACCCGTTGCAGCACCCGGATAAGGCGATATCGATACCGGGTGATTATGTGTTTCAACCTTGACCGTGAAATGCTGTAATTCCTCAACATGTTCATAAATGCGGTCGGGGTTTGCCGAAAGTCGTTCTATGCGGTCGCCCTCAATGACTGCCGCATTGTCGGAGTATGCGGAAAGTGTTCCGGCGGCATTCGCCGCATGGGTCTGCCTGATCATTTCATACAGGGTGAACTCCATGGCCTGACCGTCAATCTGCCAGCTTGAGTTGAATATCTTGTGGCGGCAATGCTCTGAGTTCACCTGTGCGAACATCATCAATTCAGCATCCGTTGGATTTCTGGCCAGCTTGCTGTACAGATCATACAGATAATCCAGCTCGATCGAATTCAGCGAGAATCCGAATTTCCGATTGGCCTTGCTCAACGCCTCCCGCCCTCCACCCAACAGGTCAACCATTGAAAGCGGGGGCGGAACCGTACATGCAAAGAGAGATTCGATCCCGTTTGCTGGATCAAGCAGGGATTGGGTCATGGGATCGTAGACGATCTCCTTCAGCGATTGCTGTACGGGCATGGACTGACTGGAATCAACACCAGTCAATTTCCAGCAGGTTCCTCTTTCTATCCGTTTGACGGGGTGCAATCCACAAAGCCGAAAGATATCGGTTGCCTTGCTTGACCAGGAGGAGATTGTGCCGACCCTCGGCACGACCAGAAAGTCCATCTGATCGTTCGCTGAATCAGCCAGCTCGGCATTCAGCTCGGGATTTTCGATCCCAAGCAATGCGCTAATTATTTCCAGCTGACGTGGATTGGGTTCTTCCTCAATATCCAGAAAGTACACGTAGTGAACTTGAATTTCTTCACAGTGTCCGAGAGATTCCCTGATTTTCCGGACAAGGCTGTTCAGACGAAACTCGGAGAGAGCCTTGCCTCCGAGGAGCCACGAAATCATTTGGGAAGATACAGGATGCTGTTCAAGTCATTTCTGCAGCTTGCATCGCGTTTCGCACTTGATCAAAATAAACATCAGACAGCGGAACCAATGGCAAACGAATTCCGCCAGCGATTTTTTCCATTTGCTGCAGGGCCCATTTCGATGGAATGGGATTGGCTTCAACAAACAGTGATTCATGCAATGGGTCAAGCTGGGCATTCAGCTTCTCAGCCGCCTCCATGTCTCCATCCAGTGCAGCCCTGCACATCGAGCTCATTTTGGCAGGAGCTACGTTTGCGGTCACTGAGATGCACCCGTCGCCTCCCGCCTTCATCAGGGCCAGAGCCGTATCATCATTGCCGGAATAGACCGCAAACTGCTCTCCGCAACGCTTCTTGAGGTCGGCAACGCGGGGAATATCCGAAGTCGCATCCTTGATGCCAATGATATTCGGAAGCTCAGCCAGTTCGACTACTGTATCATTGACCATGTCGAGAGATGTTCGACTCGGGACATTGTAGAGGATTTGCGGTATATCCACCTGCTTGGCAATGCAGGAGAAATGCTTGACCAACCCATGCTGGGGCGGTTTGTTGTAGTAAGGCACTACCAGCAGGCAGGCCTCCACTCCACAATCGGCGGCACGCTCGGTCAACTCCAGGGCTTCCGCCGTCGAATTTGCCCCAGTGCCGGCGATGACCGGTATTCGCCCGGATGCATATTCAACGGTTTTGCCTATCACTTCAATCTGCTCGTCAGCAGTCAGGGTGGCCGATTCCCCTGTGGTCCCGACCGAGATAATGGCCTGAGTTCCGCTTTCAACATGAAAATCGACCAGACTGGCCAGACTTTCAAAATCGATTGAACCATCGCTATGCATGGGCGTGACCAGTGCAACAAGACTTCCTCTTAGCATTTTTCCTTCCGATAACGAGTACATTGTCAAAACGGAAATGGTACACCATTTCAAATTCTGGAACACGGTTTTTGCCGAATACATCACAAGACTGACGGAGTAAGGCAGACGGACTCCATCTGACAGAAATCTCTAGCGCATTGAATCGCGTTATAATTCGACATGGGCAGGCTGGGTTATTTCAAAAATACCGCCTGACACTTCATGATTGGATTTTTCCGGGTTTGGGAACGCCCTCACTATTCAAATGAAAATACAACAATGCTAAACATCGGATTGCTTCTCTGTGATGATGTTGATCCAGATGCTCAGGAGCAATACGGCAATTACAGCGACATGTTCCAAATCGGCATCGACCCGGATCGTTCGTCGATCAACCTGATGCCGATTCGCTGTTTTGAAGGAGAGCCTTTTCCTGAAAAGCCCGTTGATTTTGCGGGCTATGTGATTTCCGGCTCAAAGCATGGCGTCTACGATGACCTTCCATGGATAGACGATCTGCTGCAATTCATTCGCGATTGCTGGGATTCAAGAACACGCATGATTGGCGTCTGCTTTGGTCACCAGGCCATTGCTCATGCACTTGGCGGGCGTACGGAAAAATCGGATTCCGGATGGGGGTTTGGCATTCAACCCGCAAGCGTGATGGATCGTCAGGCGTGGATGACAGACTATGAGGCGCTTGACGATGATGATTACAATCTTGTGGTGATTCATCAAGACCAGATAGTCAAAATGCCGCCGATGTTCAGGACCATCGCCACCAGCCGCTTCTGTTCAAACAGCATGATCGCTGCCGGTACAACGATGCTGGGGATTCAGGGACATCCGGAATTTTCGGCGGATTACTGCAGGTTTCGCGCAGATTACCGATATGAGAACAAGTTGATCGATAGCGATGTTTATCAAGCGGCAGTGCGATCCCTCGCGGAACATTCTCTGCACTCAGGAATCATTCTGAAGTGGATGAGGAAATTCCTGCTGCTTCCGCAAGCGCAATGAATCCATGTTTGAAACCTGCCCGGAAAATGGCTTAGCATTGCCTTTGTTGTCTATCATTAAATTTCCACGCTCCCAGAACAACGTGATCCCGGAGAAACAGTAACATGATTGTGAAACAGATTTGGACCGGCAATGCCTATCGAAACTTCAACTACGTGATCGCCTGCGAAGAGACTGGGGAGGCGCTGGCAATTGATCCACTGGATCATGAAAAATGCCTTGGTCTTGCCCGTCAGGAAGGATGGCACATTACCCAGATTCTGAATACGCATGAACATGATGATCATACAGGCGGAAATCGACCCGTCATGGAAGCAACCGGAGCCAGGGTTCTGGCTCACCATGCGGCCGGTGCATCCATTCCGGAAATGAGCGTCGGCCTGTCTGCAGGCGATGTTGTCAAAGTCGGAAAAACCGTTGAACTTGAAGCACTGGATACACCCGGGCACACCATGAGTCATGTGTGCTTGCTCTCGCACACCGAGACTCCGGGGCTGTTTTGCGGCGATACGCTTTTCAATGCCGGAGCAGGCAACTGCCACAATGGCGGCCATCCTGCTGAGCTGTATGAAACATTCGTTGGGCAATTGATGAAACTGCCCGATGAAACCCTGATTTATCCGGGGCACGACTATCTTCACAATAATCTGCAATTCACCCTTGACCGGGAACCCAGCAACGCCAACGCGCAAAGCCTTCTGGACGACACCTTTGATCAGGACCCGGCAGAGGCGATGATTACCTCTCTTTCTCTTGAAAAAGAAGTCAACATCTTTTTCCGGCTGGGCAACCCGGAAGTGATTGAACAGCTATCCCTGAAATTTCCGGAAATCGGAACCAAGCCCGACCCGAAGACCGTATTTCTGAAGTTACGGGAGCTGAGAAACAGCTGGTAGGAACGGGGTCTCAACTGCGACCGGTGGATCCAAACCCCCCATCGCCCCGCTCCGATGAGGCAAACTCGTCGACGACCTGAAAATCGGCGTGAATGACCGGAACCAGTACCATCTGCGCTATCCGGTCACCGGGCTTGATGGTAAACCGCCGGGTTGAGCGATTCCAGCATGACACGAACAGTTGTCCCTGGTAGTCCGAATCGATCAGACCCACCAGATTGCCAAGGACGATGCCGTGCTTGTGACCCAATCCTGAGCGTGGCACCAGTACCGCTGCCACTTCAGGGTCACTGACATGAATCGCTATTCCGGTTGGAATCAATTCAGATTGTCCGGGCCCAAGTTCCAGTGGACCGTCAATGCAAGCCCTGAGATCAACTCCTGCAGAACCCTGGGTTGCATAGGTCGGCAGCCCGAATTCGGAGCGGATTCTGGGATCCAGAATCTTGACTTCAATTTTCTTCACAATAGCAAATCACCAGCTTCTGACTGCCGGATGATCAACCTCTGCTGATCCTTGTTTTCTTCCACAGAGAGGCGGCTATCTCCAGGATTGTTACCGACAACCCGTATTTGTCATTGCGACCGATCGGCATGGATTCATCGCATGTGTGTACGGTAACCTCATTGTAGTCATTGCCAAATGCACCCTCTTTGCCAGCTACATTGTTGGCAACAATCATATTGATTTTTTTGCTGGCGAGTTTTGCTTTTGCATTTTGGTCAATGCATTCGGTTTCTGCCGCAAACCCGACAGTGAATGGCGGATTTTCCAGTTCAGCGACCGATCTCAGAATATCAGGGGTTCTGGCCAGCTTGAGCTGCATGAACTCCGCGTCTTTCTTGATCTTGTTCTCTGCACTCATGACAGGGCGATAGTCACTCACAGCGGCAACGCCGATGAACATGTCGGCAGTACTGACATGCTCCTGAACCGCATCAAGCATGTCCTGAGCAGACATCACATCAATACGCTCGACGCCTGAAGGAGTCTCTAGCCCAACCGGTCCGGTGATCAGGGCGACTTCGGCACCAAAGTCTCTCGCTGCCTCGGCAAGCGCAAATCCCATTTTTCCCGAGCTTCGGTTGGTAATTCCGCGTACGGGATCAATCGCTTCCCACGTCGGCCCGGCAGTCAGCATGATACGCACACCGGCGAGCAATTTTGGCGCACCATCACCCAGCAGTTCCTGAGCGACATCATCCGGTTCGCTCATGCGGCCAAGACCCACTTCCCCACAAGCCTGGCCGCCTTCAGCCGGTCCAATGATGCGCACCCCTCGCCGCTTGAGCACCTCAAGATTGACCCGGGTGGCCGGATTCTGCCACATTTGTCGATTCATGGCAGGGGCCACGGCAATTTCGGCTTCCGAAGCCAGAATCAACGTGGTTAACAAATCATCGGCCTTTCCGCTCGCCATGCTGGCAATAAAATTGGCTGTTCCGGGGGCAATCACAATGATCTCGGCCCATCGTGCAAGTTCGATATGCCCCATTCCTGACTCCGCTTCAGCATCAAGCAGACATTGATGCACAGGATGACCACTGACCGCCTGAAGGGTCAGAGGCGTAATGAACTCGCATGCCGCCTCGGTCATCACTACCCGCACATCGCCTCCTCTGTCAATCAATCGACGTACCAGATCCGGTGATTTGTAGGCCGCAATGCCGCCCGTTATTCCAACTAGAACTCGCCTGTTTCTACGCATCCTGAATATTTGAACAACTGGGCATCCGAGTGTAACTCAATTCAATGGGGATAGGCTGTCTCTCGTAATTTAATGGATATAATCGCAACTTTGTACTGAAGTTGGTTTGGAAGGTAATTTATGAAATCCAGAGAGCGAAGACAAGGCATCACGCTGGTACATACCGGTGAGGGCAAGGGCAAGTCATCAAGTGGTTTTGGGGTGGTTTTTCGAGCCGCAGGCTGGGGACTCGATATCTGTGTCATCCAGTACATAAAGGGAAAGTGGAAGACTGGCGAACGACAAGCGGCAAGCCGTTTCGACAATATCGAGTGGCATACGCTCGGAGATGGTTTTACCTGGGATACACAAAACCCGGAACAGGACATTAAAACCAGTCGCAGCATCTGGGAATTCAGCAAGAAAAAGATTCTTTCTGAAAAATACGATCTGGTAATGCTGGACGAAATCAATTACTGCAGTGGCTATGGCTGGATACCCGGCGCCGAGATTGCAGATTTTATTGTTAACGACAAGCCCAAATGGCTGCACTTGATTCTCACCGGCCGAAACGCCCCGAAAGAAGTCATTGAAGCCGCCGATACCGTTTCCGAGATGACCAAAATCAAACATGCTTTTGAAAAGGGTATCAAGGCTGTCCAGGGCGTCGAGTTCTGAAGGCATCAGATCGAGATCTACCCATTAGTACTCTACCAGCCACCCCTGCTTCGTTGAAAAGGCCCGGTATATGTCAGTAAAACCGAAACCATACTCAATTTTCAGCCTCGCCCGCAATGCTCTCAACTATCATCAGGGCTGGCAGAAAGCCTGGCGCAATGCCGAACCCAAACGCGACTATGAAGTCGTGATCGTCGGCGGCGGCGGGCACGGCCTGGCTACTGCCTATTACCTTGCCAAGGAATGCGGCATTCGGGATGTCGCGGTAGTTGAAAAGGGCTGGCTGGGTGGCGGCAATACCGGGCGCAACACCACCATTGTTCGTTCCAACTACCTGTGGGACGAATCGGCCGGGCTCTATGAACATGCCATGAAGCTCTGGGAAGGACTCAGCACCGATCTGAACTACAACGTGATGTTCTCGCAAAGGGGATTGCTGCATCTGGCGCATTCTGTGCATGACATGCAGGAAATCGGGCGACGTGGCAACGCCATCTACCTGAATGGAATCGATTCGGAGTTCGTGACGTCCCAACAGGTGAAAGAGATGGTTCCGTTCATCAACCTGGATTGTCGTTATCCGGTTCATGGCGCACTCCTTCAAAAGCGCGGCGGCACCGCAAGACATGATGCAGTGGCCTGGGGCTATGCCAGAGCAGCCGACAATCTGGGTGTCGATATCATCCAGAACTGTGAGGTGACCGGATTTCAGGTCGAGGACAGCACCGTAAAAGGAGTCGAAACTACGCGCGGCAGAATCGGAGCGAAAAAAGTCGGTTGCGTGGTGGCCGGACACTGCAGCGTGCTTGCCGAGATGGCTGGTTTCCGGCTTCCCATCGAATCATTTCCGTTGCAGGCACTGGTCTCGGAACCGGTAAAACCGATTATCGACTGCGTTGTGATGTCAGGCGCCATTCATGCCTACATCAGCCAATCCGACAAGGGCGAGCTGGTCATCGGTGCAGGCTCCGATGCCTACCTGTCCTATTCCCAGCGTGGTGGCTTCGACATCATCGAGCATACCGTCGGACCAATAATTGAACTCTATCCCATTTTCTCAAGACTGAAAATGCTCAGGCAATGGGGAGGGGTTGTCGATGTCACCGTTGACCGATCGCCACTCATCTCAAAAACTCCGGTTAAAAACCTGTTCTTCAATTGCGGCTGGGGGACTGGAGGATTCAAGGCCACTCCGGGCTCTGGCCATGTCTTTGCCCACTCGATTAAAACAGGAGACATGCATCCAATCGCAGAACCTTTTTCGATTAACAGGTTCAATACCGGAGCCCTGATTGACGAGGGGGCCGCGGCAGCGGTAGCGCACTGATGTTGTTGATCAAGTGCCCATGGTGCGGCTATCGCGACCAGAGCGAATTCTCCGCTCAGGGCGAAGCACATATCGCACGTCCCGTAAACCCGCACGAGCTGAGCGAGGAACAGTGGGGCGATTACCTGTTCTTTCGCAAGAACCCAAAAGGCGTCCATTACGAACGCTGGGTTCATTCCCATGGCTGTCGACGCTGGTTTAACGTGATTCGCAACACCGCAACCGATCATATTCATGCCACATACCGCCCGGACGAACCCGTACCCGAATTTTCTGATGAAGAAACAGATCAACCGGCTTGAGCATGATGCGCGATTGAATCGCAGAAAGTCGATCCGCTTCTGGTTCGACAACCGGGCCTATGAGGGCTATGAAGGCGATACTCTGGCATCAGCGTTACTGGCCAACGGGGTTCATCTAGTCGGGCGGAGTTTCAAATATCATCGACCTCGCGGAATTTACACCGCAGGGTCCGAAGAACCGAACGCGCTGGTGCAGCTCGAGGAAAAAGCCTATACCGAACCCAATCGCAGAGCCACTGAAATCGAAATCTATGAGGGGTTGATTGCCCATTCCCAGAATTGCTGGCCATCATGCAAGCTTGACATCGGCATCGTGAATTCGTGGTTCTCGCGCATCCTGCCAGCCGGCTTCTACTACAAGACCTTTATGTGGCCGGCTTCATTCTGGATGATCTATGAGAAATACATCCGGAAAGCTGCCGGACTTGGCCGCTCGCCAGCCGAACCCGACCCGCATTTTTACGACAAGACCTATGCCCATTGCGATGTTCTGGTGATCGGCGGGGGTCCAGCAGGAATCCAGGCGGCGATTGCCGCCGGCCAAACCGGCTGTCGGGTGATCCTGGCTGATGAGAAATCCGAATTCGGCGGCATGCTGCTGAGCGAAAACATGCTGATCAACGGCATGCCGTGCCACGAATGGATCGAGTCCAAGACTGCCGAACTTAAAACCATGTCGAATATAGTATTGCTCAACCGCACCACTGTAACCGGCTACTATGACTATAATTTTCTGGTGGCCAACCAGCGCGTGAGCGAACACCTTGGCCCCCGGGTTTCGGTCAATTCACCCAAGGAACGCTTGTGGAAGATTCGCGCCAGACAGGTGGTTATGGCAACCGGGGCCATCGAACGACCGCTGGTTTTTGGGGATAATGATCGCCCGGGCATCATGCTGGCTAGTGCGATACGAACCTATATCAACCGCTATTCCACGCTTCCGGGCAAAAACTGCGTTATCCTGACCAACAACGATTCAGCCTACCATGCCGCGCTCGATATTGCGGATGAAGGCGGTCAGGTCAGTATCATTGATGTTCGAACCAATCCCGCTGGCGCCATGGCCGACTCGGCAGCCAGTCGTGGAATTCGAATCCTCGCAAACAGCACAGTTGCCGGCGTGGGGTACTCAAGAGGCCGACTTCGCTACCTCGAAGCAATGGAGCTGTCCGACGATGGACTGGAAGCCGTTGGGAAAAAGCAGAAACTGCCCTGCGACCTGGTTGGCATATCCGGCGGCTGGAATCCAACCATTCACCTATTCAGCCAATCCAGGGGAAAGCTCAAGTTCAATGAGAACCATCACTGCTTTTTGGCTGGCCGGCCATCACAAGATAATCCGGTAATTCTCGCTGGATCCTGCCAGGCAACCTGGTTCTCCAGAGAATGCATGGAAGAAGGTCATGCAGCCGGTTGTGAAGCTGCAAAGCGTGCTGGCTTCAGTGCTGATCAGCAATTCGATGGAGTTAAAACCGGTCAACTGGAGTATTCGCCTCAGAGGCCGCTCTGGATCCTGCCGGGCGGCCACCCGATCGGTCAGGGCAAGACAAAGCATTTTCATGAACTGCATAACGATGCGACCATTGGAGATATTCATCTTGCAGTGAGAGAGGGCTATGAATCGGTCGAGCATCTCAAGCGATATACCACAACCGGCATGGGCACTGATCAGGGCAAGACCTCGAATCTCAATGCTCTGGCCGCCCTGTCCGAAACAAGGAACCTCCCTATACCCGAGCTTGGCGTTACGACATTCAGACCTCCCTACACCCCGCTGACAATGGGGTCAATTGTTGGACATGACTGTGGCGATCTCTTTCATCAAAAGCGCAAAACTCCCATGCATCCCTGGCATGATCAGGCCCATGCCGTTTATGAGGACGTTGGCGACTGGAAGCGGCCGCGATACTTTTCGCTGGGGAATGAGGCCATGCATGCTGCGGTGCAGCGCGAATGCCGCCAGGTTCGTCAGACCGGCGGGCTACTGGATGCCTCGACCCTCGGCAAGATCGACTTGCAAGGCAAGGACACGAGATGGCTCCTCAACATGCTGTATACCAATGCGTGGGACAAGCTTGAAATTGGCCGATGTCGATATGGCCTGATGCTGAATGAACATGGAATGATTTTTGATGATGGAGTTACAACCCGGATTGGCGAAAATCACTATCACATGACTACTACCACAGGCGGTGCTGTCCGCGTCATGAGCTGGATTGAGGAGTGGCTGCAGACCGAATGGCCGAATCTGGAAGTCTATGCGACGAGTGTTACCGAGCAATGGGCGGTGGCTTCATTGAGCGGGCCGAATGCGGCGGAAGTATTGCAGGAGTTGACCGATATCCCGCTTGATGAGGAGTCGTTTCCATTCATGTCCATGCGTGAAGGCCGGGTCGCGGATATTCCTGCACGAGTGTTTCGGATCAGCTTTACCGGTGAATTGTCATATGAGATCAATGTTCCGGCACGACACGGTCTTGTGCTATGGGAACAGTTGATGGAAAGCGGCCGCAAATTTGATATTTGCCCGTATGGAACAGAATCGATGCATGTACTGCGTGCTGAAAAGGGCTTCATCATTGTCGGACAGGATACCGATGGCACCGTGACCCCGATGGACCTCGGCATGGACTGGATTGTCTCCAGGAAAAAACAGGATTTTCTGGGAAAGCGATCGTTTGATCGGACCGACACATCGCGATCTGGCCGCAAGCAGCTGGTTGGACTGCTCACTGAAGATCCCGAGTTTGTCCTGCCAGAAGGAGCGCATGTTGTATCGGAACTGAAGAGCAGTCCGCCGATGAACATGCTGGGACATGTTACTTCAAGTTACCGGAGCCCGAATGTTGGTCGTTCCATTGCCATGGCTTTGCTCAAGGATGGATTTAACCTGAAAGGACAAACGCTGAATGTTCCGCTGATGAATGGAACAACCCAGCGCGTGACCGTAACGGACCCCGTATTTCTGACTGGGCAATGACTGGAGTGCCGGTATAATGACAACTTCTCCACTTTGGGATCGGCCTTCAGTAGTCGGCAAGAACACCTTGACCGAGCTATCGATTTGCGGAAAAATCAATATTCGCGGTTCAGTCGATAATGCACATTTTCTAGACTCGGCCACCCAAGTTTTTGGGCTTGATCTGCCGCTTGAGCCAAACACGCTCGCTAGTTCGGGCAATTCAACCTGCTACTGGCTCGGACCTGATGAATGGCTGCTGCATTGTCTGATCGAGGAGTCGGACTCCCTGATTGAGTCGGGCCGCTCAAAGCTTGCCACGATTCATCATGCCCTGGTTGATGTCTCGGACTACTATACGGTACTGCGACTGGAGGGTCCTGACTCCGAGATTCTGCTCGGCAAAGCCTGTCCTCTTGACCTTCATCTCAGCCAATTTCCGGTGGAGAGTTGCGCCCAGACCCGTTTCGGAAACGCCAGTATCCTTCTGCATCGCAGGGGCAAGGCGCCTTTTTTCGATATTCAGGTAAGGTGGAGCCATGCCGAATATGTCTGGGATTATCTTGCCAGGGCCATGAAGGCTCTTTGAAGTCTCAGCTTGCATCCGGCCCGGACGGATTCAGGGTTTTACCTACAGATGCCTGGCCCGGACCGGGCCATCGCGTTTCTTGTTCCTCTCGAGCTGATGAATGAATTCTTCATTAACCGGTTTAATATGGTACTTTCCATGTACCAGAATTTTCGATTCTTCTCGGGATTTCATTACTCGATATTCAATTCGCTCCTCCGCGGTCAATCCATTTCTGCCCCAGAACATCCAGCCAACAAACACCCCGACAGCAAAAGAGAGGAATACCCAGAACCAGATTTCAAGCATTAAGTAAATCATGGCATTATTCTACATCGGATGTGCAAAATTTGGCTTTCTTCTGTCCCTTCGGAAGTGATTTGAAACCTTCCTTGATACTTCAAATTTCGTTTCAGAATCAGCATCCGTAAGCCACTCGGTTTCGCCATTTACATGTTGGGCAACCGGCCGGCCATCGAAAAACAACAGCCTGGCCTTGCGATTCATCGTTACCCGGTCCATGGGAATCACGATACCGGTCAGGTTGAGCGGGTCACAGGTATTGATCGAGTGCACTCGCTCAACCCGCTTTGAGTCGCAACGTTTCAGCAGACCGACTGCTTCCGGCAGCGCAAACTGCTCGCCGGCGAATCCATTGACAAACCGCCCGCCCTGAATCTCTCCTCTTGCCTCCATGCGTCTCAGGCAATACAGCATATCACGCCATGGCGGGCAGGATGATTCCTGATCAAGCAGTCGCCGAAACACCACGCCATATCTCCTCAACAGGCATTTTGCGATGTATTCGACACTGTCCCATCGAGTTTCTGACTGAGGGGTACTGGACTCAAGCAGTTCGCTTGGCTGGCCTGGCCTGTTGAGCAGAGACCAGCGCCCTGCCCCATCGTCTCGTGGATTCACCGACCATCGACCTCGCTTCCGCCTTTTCGATGGTGACTTTCCATACAGGCTTCGCATGCCTTCAAAATTGTCATTGACTGCGAGCCCTGATCCGACCAGTTCAGACAGTCCATTTCTAACCTCGCTGGCCACCCATCCGCCCTGATTGACCAGATCTTCAAAAAACTGGGCACCGCCATTCTTTAGCAATTCCATCAGTCGACGAGCCGGCCATGAAAGTCCGTCCGGGTCGCATGAAGCAGATCTTGAATGAGCGAGCCAGTGTCCGAGAGCTGTGCGCGGAACAAATGCAACTGGAGACTGGCGGCTGGAGCTTCTGAGTCGATCATGTTCGGGCGCATTCAGTCGAGCCCAGACGATGCGCCCGGTACTGCAGATCATGTCCAGTGCTTGAGGAGAATAGTTGCCAAGACGATCAGGGATAATGGCTTCTTCCCAAACTGCGGCTGGCAATTCGACACCCTCAAGTTGCGCGAGAACTTCCATCAAGCCTTCCGGCCCTGATCGCAGGTTTCTGGCTTCATTGCTCAGCCCTTGCCATTCAAAGAGAAATTTCATGAATGTATTAATGGAAACAGGCGATACGCGTTTCCGCCTTGACTTGATCGAGCGCTGGCGAATCCTCCACAAAAGCCTGCGCTCACACCACTGTTCCAGACCCTGTGGCTGCCGCCCTGATTGATCAAACACCCCTCGCATGACAACCCCGCTTTGCTCAAGATTGACAAGAGAGCGAGTTATATCCGAGTCTGGAACGCCGAGAAACGCAGCCAATTCCAGTTCATTGGCTGGTCCGATAACCTGCAAGCGCAACTTAAGCAATTCGGCCATCGCCTGTTCCCGGTCCATCTCTTCCATCTCTCCGACAGCTTGAATTGACGGGGATTTTTCTAGATCGGGATGGACCTGCTCCCAGTATGCAAGTCGTTCAGCTGCTACCCAAACTTGAGACCCTGAGATTGTGACCTCACAAGCCCGGCCGGCCTTGGCCAGATTGCTTAATAGTTCGCTCCAGAGACAGGATTCTGCCTCCTTGCCCATGATGCCGCCCAGAACCATCAAGGCATCATGGCATTCGTCCATGTTTTCGGCATGGGGCCATATCTCTTCACGAATTTCATGAATGACGCTTTCATCAAGCACCCCAAGGGCTGCCGCATCTTCGGGGGTGTTCAGGGTTTGGCTCCGCACCAGCCGGGTGCGTCGTTCTTCGGCAGGCGTATCGTCCAGAAACGCATAATTTCGAGCCGATAGTATTTCCTCGGCAAGCGGCGAAGGCGCAGCAAGATCCTTGCAGATCAGGTTCAAGGCGCCATTCTCGAGGCGTTCAAGAACTTTTTGCAGACCGGGCATATCCATCAAGTCGTGCAGACAGTCATACATGGCCTGGCGAATCAAGGGATGGTCGGGAATCTCCCGCTTGCCGGATATGTTTTCAGCACAGGCAAGCTGATCCGGAAATACCAGAGAGGCCAAATCCTCGGCATTGCTCCGCTGGAATTGCGGAGGTGTTTTTGACCCGCCTGAAAATCGCTTGACGGCCAGGGCAATTGATGCATTCCACCGCCAGCGGGTCGTAAAGAAGGGCGTATCCAGAATGGCCTGGCCGAGTACATCGGCAATGTTCTCGGATACAAGATACCGCGCGGGCTCATCTATTGGAAAGCTGTGGGTCGGACCAAGCGAGAGAATGATCGCATCTTCAAGTGCGGCGGCCTGAAGCTCGAAATTGAACTTGCGGCAAAACCGCTTGCGAAGTGCGAGTCCCCAGGCCCGATTGATGCGGATTCCGAATGATGAGTGAATCACCAGATGCTGATCGCCTGCCTTATCAAAAAACCGCTCAAAGACTACCGTATTGTCGTCTGGCAATGCATCAAGCGCCGCCTTGGCGGTAGCGAGATAGTGGACAACTTGTGAGGAAACGCTATCTTCCAGAGCATACTGCTGCTTGACATATTGCTTGGTTCCAGAAAGGTCATTGGTCAGCAAGTCATTGATTCGACGTTTAACTCTGCACACCGAATGACTAACCACATCGGTTCTACCCGGGGCTTCTCCGAACCAAAAGGGAATTGTAGGCGGCTGTCCTCTAGCATCCCGAACATGCACTTTTCCTGACTCGACTCTGTCTATGCGGTACGAAGCATTGCCAAGCTGAAAAATGTCTCCAGCCATCGAATCGAAGGAAAAATCCTCGTTCAAGGATCCGATCACCAGGTTTTCAGGATGCAGAACAACATCGTAATCAAACAGGTCCGGAATGGTTCCTCCATTGGTTATTGCAGTAAGCGCCGCCGACTTGCGGGGCCGGATTCGGCCGTTCACTGCATCCAGATGGAGGTAGGCTGAATGCCTGCCGCGTCTTCCTGTAAAGCCTTCGGACAGCATTCGAATGACCTCATGGAATTCCTCGTACCCTAGTGCTTCAAACGGAGCTGCCCTGATCAGCATCTGGAAAAGCTCATCAAGATTTCTTTCTCCGGCTGATATTTCGGCAACGACCTGCTGGGCCAGTACATCAATAGGCTTTGGATAAATTGACAAGTGATCCAGTTCGTCGCGATTCACACAATCGATTAATCCAATGCATTCGACTAGATCGTCTCTAGAAACTGGAAACAATCGGCCTTTCGGCGTGTGACCCAGGCTGTGTCCTGAACGCCCAACTCGTTGCAGCAGGTTCGATACCGCCCGTGGAGAACCGATCTGGCAGACCAGATCCACATCACCGACATCGATGCCAAGCTCGAGCGAGGCAGTCGCAACGATCGCTTTCAGGGATCCGGACTTGAGTTGCTGCTCAGCCATGAGTCGATGTTCCTTGGCCAAACTGCCATGGTGAGATGTAACTGCATCATCACCGATGCGTTCGCCAAGTGCCTTGGCTACCCTTTCGGCAAGTCTGCGGGTGTTCACGAATATCAAGGTGGTGGTGTGTTGATTGATCAAGCCTTCAAGCATCGAGTAGATCTCTTGCCATGCCTCGGCCGACATCACCGCGGAGAGCGGGATACCGGGCACACAGATCCGGATATCGCGATCGCGTTGGTGTCCACTGTCAATAATCCGGCATGGCTTGTTTTTGCGGTTGCCGAGCAGAAATTTTGCTGCCAGTTCGATTGGGCGTTGAGTGGCTGTCAAGCCAATTCTGAGCAGTGTCTTTTCACATAGGCATTCAAGACGCTCAACGGAGATGCTGAGGTGTGCACCGCGCTTGGAGCCAACCATGGTGTGGATTTCATCGATGATCAGGGTTTCGGCACTTGAAAGCATTTGCCGACCCGATTTGGATGTAAGCAGGATATAGAGTGACTCGGGTGTGGTCACCAGAATATGAGGCGGGGCCTTGATCATTTTTGCCCGCTCTCCTGAGGTCGTGTCCCCGGTTCTCACTGCGGCTACTATCGGAGACAGTACGAAACCTTCATGCTGATTCAACTCTTTCAGCGTTGCCTCGATCCCCCGTAGCGGTGCCTGCAAATTACGCTGAATGTCATTTGAAAGCGACTTCAACGGCGAGATGTATATCACGCTGGTCTGCGACGGGAGTGATCCCTGCTCAGCCTGACGAACGAGACCGTCAATCGCGACCATGAAAGCCGCAAGTGTCTTGCCTGATCCTGTTGGTGCAGAGACCAGAGCATGCCCACCGGAAGCGATAGCCTGCCATGCGTCCAGTTGTGTTGGGGTAGGTCCAGGAAAGGATTGCTTGAACCAGGCTTGTACCGCGGGGTGGAAATCGCTCATGACTTTATCAGTTTGACCATCTAATGTTGGCAAGTGGTCTCAAACCTCTTTTTCAAATCGATCGCTACAAATCTTTCAGGGACTGCTGGACAGTTTACTCGTTCCCAACAGTATCTTTTGGTAATGTTTGTATACCGCCGCAAAATACGGAAATAATCACATCATGTGAGAAATCATCAATCACACGGACGAACTTGACTGCTTGGCAGTCTCTTTGTGAACGATGCGGCAACATCAATCTCAGCCGCTGCATCATTGATCAATTCATTTTCGAGCGGCATGTTCAAGCACAATATAATTACCGTTAAGGCCTATTTTGCGAGAAATACGCTTTCCCCTGATGGCGTGATGGCGATTACTCGTGCTGTCGGAACCTGCGTCGTACTGCCGGAGTTGTATTCCTGTTCGGAACGCGAGGGGGGCAACACGCACTCCCAGCTTGACCAGTCACTGAGGATTTCCTGGTCTTTGCATACAGACCGCGGGCAATTGTGACAAGTGATTGCTCGGCAACCAGTTTTCCTAGAACACGGCCTGTCTTATCGCGGTCTGACAAGTCCAGAAGTCCATGGGCATGAACACTAGATCCCTGTTGCGACTCAACCTGTACCTGACCCTGCTTTGAAAGGGGTTAAGAGCCATAATCCTGCTACTGCAAGTACACGATCTTCATAAAGTGCAAGTATACGACAATGATGAATCTTGTTTCAAAGCACGAAAATAATATTCAAAATATTATAACTAATTGTATTTTAATGGAATTATAGCATAATACATGAATTTTCACAAAAATTCATACATATTGCGAGAAAAATCACTCCGATGCCGTTGGGCATTGCCTCCATTGAGCAGCAAGGGGAGCACATTTCAGTGCCAAGCAGTCATTCACTGTCCAATTCCGTCACGTCAATCTCGGAGCTACTCGTCAAACCTGACGCATCTGTTTGCTTGCCCAGCCCTACAAGCCACCGGCTGATTTGGATCGCAGATAATCAGCACTCCTACAACTGCCAAAGGCCTCATTATGCACTTTGACTTGCACTCATGCCCACGATGGAATATCTTCAACAATACATGTAATTCAACTCCAGTGTCCCATATATGTAATGAACCCGCACACAGGTTGGATATAATTTAAATGACAATGAACAGTAGTTTCAAAAGTTTGGGACTAGCTGGATTATTCACTCATACACCATTACTAATCAAGGAGTCAAATCATGACTGAGCGCGTAGCTGTTATCGGTGCAGGACCCAGTGGCCTAGCACAACTTCGGGCATTTCAATCTGCCAAAAGCAAGGGGCAAGATATCCCTGAAATTGTCTGTTTTGAAAAACAGCAGAACTGGGGCGGCCTGTGGAACTACAGCTGGCGAACCGGGCTTGATCAATTTGGCGAACCCGTGCATTGGGGAATGTACCGGTATCTATGGTCGAATGGCCCCAAAGAAGGGCTTGAATTTGCAGACTACTCATTCGATGAACATTTCGGAAAACCGATCGCCTCCTATCCGCCGCGTGCAGTGCTGTTTGACTATATTGAAGGTCGGATTCAAAAAGCCGGGGTCCGGGACTGGATTCGCTTTAATTCAACAGTACGCCGGGTTGGCTGTGATCAAGCAAGCGGCAAATTCACCGTGCTTGTTCACGACAATGACCAGGACCGGGACTATTCTGAAGAATTTGACTATGTGGTCGTTGCATCCGGGCACTTCTCGACTCCCAATGTTCCTGAATTCGAGGGATTTAATACCTTCAACGGTCGCATCCTGCACGCACACGATTTCAGGGATGCACTCGAATTCAAGGATCAGGATATCCTGATCATCGGCACTTCATATTCTGCTGAAGACATTGGATCCCAGTGCTGGAAGTATGGGTGTCGCTCAGTTACCGTCTCCCATCGAACCGCGCCGATGGGCTACAAATGGCCAGACAACTGGAAAGAGGTACCTCTGCTCCAGAAAGTCGAGAAAAACACCGCCACCTTTATCGATGGTTCAACTGCCGAGGTTCAAGCCATTATTCTGTGCACGGGATATCTTCATCATTTTCCATTCATGGATGAAGAGTTGCGTCTCAAGACCAATAACCGGCTCTACCCGATCAGCCTCTACAACGGTGTAGTCTGGACCGGAAATCCAAAACTCTTCTATCTCGGCATGCAGGACCAATGGTATACCTTCAACATGTTTGATGCTCAGGCCTGGTATGCGCGAGATATCATGCTGGGAAGACTGGATGTGCCTGACCAAAATGAAATGGAAAATAACATAGAAAAATGGCGTGAGGAAGAGGACAATATTGCGGATGACTACGGTGCTATCGAGTATCAAGGTCGATATACCAAGCACTTGATGGACATGACCGATTATCCGCCGTTTAATATCGAAGCCTCGAACCAGGCTTTTTTCGAGTGGAAAAAACACAAAAAGCAGAACATCATGACATTTCGGGATAATGGCTATGTATCACCCCTGACCGGAAATCGAGCACCGGCTCACCATACCTCCTGGGTTGATGCGCTGGATGACTCGATGGAAAGCTATTTGCAAACCGAATGAAATGGATTGCTTGGAACATGATGCAAGGAAAGACCTGAAAGAATAATGGATTCATGCAAATTCTGATCATGGTCAGAATTGCAACCGTTGACATGTATTAAGTGGAGATAAGACCATGTGTAACGTGCAAATCGGAGGGTAGGCTGGACCTTTGCGGGCCACCCGCTGGGAATTTTTGTAGACCGAAGATATGAGAGTATCATCATTTTCACTTGAAACAACTTGCCGACGTGCAAGAAATAACCCTCGTGATGACTTTGCATAAATGATGCTGCTTTCGACAATGATTTTTCAAGTAGTGGTCTGTTATGACTAATGATGCTGCAATTGCACCCTCGGTCAATTCAACTGGAAGCGGCCGCCGCATCGCCAAACGTCTTTCCAAGAAAATGATTGCTTTCGGCTGGTATGGCGGAAAGTTTTCTCATTTGGATTTTCTGCTGCCGCTAATTCCCAAAGATGCAAAGCATTTTTGCGATGTATTCGGCGGTTCTGCTGCAGTGTTGCTTAATTTGGAACCCTATATGGTCGAAACCTATAACGACCTTGACTCGGAGCTTGTCAACTTCTTTGAAGCGCTACGAAACCAGGGTCCAAAACTCATCAAGGCTATCGGTCTAACCCCGTTTTCCAGAGAGGAGCTGGCAATTGCGTGCACTCCAGAACAGGGTTTATCCAGGCTGGAGCGCGCCCGCCGTTTCTACATTAGAGCAAGGCAGACACGAACTGGATTGGCACAGACTAGCAGCCAAGGTCGGTGGGCACATTGCGTTCTAGCGTCGCGTGCAGGCATGTCCGGATCCGTATCCCGGTAGCTCTCGGATCTGTCGAGGGGCTTCCAGAGATCGCTCAACGGCTTCAGCGGGTACAAATCGAGAATGCTCCAGCCACTGAAGTTATTCAGCGATACGACACTGAACACACGACATTCTATGTTAACCCGCCGTATGTTCATTCCGCACGGGGCGACTCTGCAGCGTATGGTTATGAAATGACTGACAAGGACCATGTAGCACTCGCTGAGATACTTAACGGGGTTCGAGGACGCGTTGTGTTGTCCGGATATCGCACTGATCTCTATGACCATCTTTACAAAAACTGGAGGCATGTTGATGCCAAGGAGCACAGCTGCCACTCTGTGCACAAACTGCGTCAAGAGTCGGTTTGGCTCAATTTTTAGATGATGGATAACACTCAAGCTCGCGAATGGTTAAACGGCGCATGGGCACGTATTTTGGAATCAGGTCTTGAAAAACCAGATCCCGAAATTGACCGACTGGTCAATTCCAAGCTGGTTTCAATCCGCTATGCGATATTCACACAAATGCTCGGCAAAATTGCTAACTCCCAAAGAAGCTTATTAAGTCTGCAACTTGGTTCAGAGCGTTCTTCAGGCTCATGGGATGCACGAAGTTTCTGCTCGTCGGTCATTGTGCCGTGGGTCGCAGACAATCATGATATTTCGGGCAAAAGCCCTGACCCTTATATCAACAACCCTCTGAGACGCGAAAGATTGGATGAGGGAACACACCAACTGCGCTACAAGGAAGAGTGGGACGCTCTCGTGGACTTCCCGGCTCCTCTGGATATTGCTGGCAGGATCAAGCTTGAATCTGCATTCATTCGTTGCCTTGAGAGTGCGGCTCGTCGTCTTGCAACTCAGTCATTTGTATATCAGATTCCAATACGAGTCAGTCTGCCAAAAATGACTGGTGTTCTGGAAGCATTTCTTGCTGAAGCGAGTGGTGGCTTGCGGGCTTTAGTCGTAACTTCTGCGGCAATGACTGTCTTGGGCAAAGCCTTTTCGCTGTTCGAAAATGTCTCCTCACAAGGGCTAAACGAAGCAGACTCTCTTTCAGGTGCGCCGGGCGATGTCATGTGCATGGATTCCGATGGAAGTATAGTCCTGGTTGTCGAAGTCAAAGATCGTGCCCTGACCTTATCCGATGTTCGCAGTTCAACTCAAAAAGCCAGAGTGGCGATGACCCATTGAGTAATTTGCTATTTACCTCACCAAGCATCCGTGAAGATGAACGGGACTCAATCCGTGAAAACATGGAAACAGCTTGGGCTTCTGGATTTAATATAAGTCAGCTTGATATTATGGATTTGACAAATGCGGGATTCTCACTACTACCTGAGACATGGCGTCCAGAGCTATTACGCGAGATAGGGGCGGAACTGGACAGAAGAGCAGATCATATACATCGTCGAGTATGGCATGATCTCCTATCAAATATTGGCGGACAGTATAATCTATGAATGAGAAAGCCGGGCACAATGCTCCAACAACAGTCATCAACACCCCCCAGATGACTTACAAATTTTTTCTGCCACCTGAGTTTAAATTCTTTCATATGGACACTGTTGACTCCGGGAGGTTTTCGGGCATTTCTCCCACACAAAACACCAGTATGGAGACAAAGTACCACCATTCCGGCGCTTTTTCCGGGCTTTCGGCACAAGCCCGGCAATTCCCGCCCATGCCCGCGGGGGCATGGCGGGCGAAAGTCCGGATTGCCGGACCGGGAAACCGGCCTGAACGGCGAATATTCCGGCACGGCAAGCATTCATCCGTGTAATCCCCGAGTCAACAGTGTCCTGATGAAAGGTTTAAATTGGCGTGAAGTATCCGCTAATCAAGTATTTTTTGAAAGCATCAACACCTCAAAAAAATTTCCCTTGCGCCTTCCCCATGCAGGAAATCGTTCGGTTGAAGTCACACGTTCTGCAAATTCGTCATGAAGCAGATGACGACCACGGTCATCGAAAATCTCGTAAGCGGATACTGCACGAATAAATTCGTCAATCCTGGAGTCAGGGGGGAAGAAGGGAACATGTACCGACAGGTGTACAACCGGCAAGCATGAAGCCAGATTCAAGAGTCCTTCACCAAGATTTGCCTCACTGCCCTCTACGTCGATCTTCACGAGATCAGGGCTCCGAATATTTTGTGATTCGACCAGCTGCTCAAGAGTAATACTCGGTACAACAAAATCCTGACCTTCCCAGCCACTTCGGCTGGTGTCGACTGAGCCTTCAGGAAGCCCCATGGAAACCTCTCCTTCCTGATTGTCAATCGCGATGTTCAAAAGATTCAGTTGGCACATGTCCTCAGAGACGGAATTCGCAATTTGCGAAAGTGCCGCAAAACTATCCGGATTGGGTTCAAGGACCACCACGCGGGAAGCCCGGCATGCCAGAGCATAGATGACAGTCGGCCCAATCCAGGCGCCGATATCAAGTACCAGCCCTCCCGGTCTCACAAACTGTCGATAGACTTGCTCAGTTCGACGCTCCCAGTCTGCACTGTACCAGTGCCAGAATTCGCGATCGGAAACTTCGAACTCGATGCCCTCGACAACGACACTCCCAGTACCGGCATTTCCCTGACGGTAAGTTCGATGCCAGGGTTTAGAATAACTTGACCCTAAAATACATCGTGAATGATCTTTCCATTCACCGGGTTGACGAGTATTGAATTCTCTGGACTGCAACCGCTTGGTATCGTTATTCAATTTCTTTATCCCTTTGTGCCTATTCTTCCATTCTCGGAAGAGACTGGTGCAATATTCATCAATAGCAAGCCCAGTTTTTTCTCTATCACCATTATTTTCGCGAAATTTGCCTGATATTGGGCTTGCCCTTCCCTTGCTGCATTAATAAATCATGAAATCCTGAATCAGCAAGTCATCATGTTAAATTTTCTAACTGCCGGGACAATTGGATTGTAATAAAATTGCCAGAATCCACCTAATAGGAAGCAGCCACCATGAAAGAACTTAACCAAACTCAAATTTCCCATGAAGTATGGGGCATCGACAATGACTACACCCTGCTACATGATGTTCTGCTCGGGCATCCCGATCATTATCGTTGGCTGGATGCCGGCCCGATAATACGGCGAACCTTGCATAACCTGGAACACACTGGCGTGGAATTCAGCCTTGAAACCGCTAAGGAACAGCATGCCGAAATGGTGCGAATCTACGAAAATTCAGGTGTAAATTGTCACTTTCTTGACTCCGACGAAGTCTTGCATCGAAACTTTTTCGCACGTGACTCAAGCGCCATGACTCCATGGGGAGCGCTGATCTGCCATATGCAGTTGAAATGCAGGCGTGCTGATTACGTCACCACGATCAAGTTCTATCAGGACAATCACATACCAATCTGGAACTGTGTAACAGCGGGTCATTTTGAGGGAGGGGATTTTGTCATACTGGAACCCGGATGCGTGTTGATTGGTTATTGCGGAGAGCGATCAGAGAAGGAAGGTGCTGAGCAGGTAGCTTCCTGGGTTCGAGAACAGGGATGGGAAGCGCAGGTTGCACCGATATCCAGAGAATTTGTGCATATGGATGGACTAGTGGTTCCATTGGCCTCCAAGCTGCTTGTTGCCTGTCTGGATGCTTTGGAAGACTGGGTGGTGAAATGGCTTCGCTCAAAGGGCTTTGAATTTGTTGACGTCGGCTATGCCGAAGCCAAGAATCTGGGAGTCAATCTGGTTGCTTTGGGAAATGATCGAGTCCTTTCGATGCAAAGCAGCCCAAACCTGAACAGGGAAATGCGGGGACTAGGATTTGAGGTCTTCGATCCAGACATGTCCATGTTTACCTTGGGCGGTGGCGGCGTTCATTGCCTCTGCCAGGCATTAAGAAGGGACCCTGGCTGATAGCGAGGATGGCATTGAATCCCGAAATCCCGACTTTAATCCATTTACTAATGGTTCTTATAGATCAGGTGCCAGTGAGAATCCTACAGCATACAGAGAAGGACGAGCTGGCTGTATTTCGTCGATAAAACGAGGAATTGTAGAGATACAGCGATGCATCACTCTCCATAAAAGAAGTCGACTTCACCGGATTTGAGATCATACTCCGCCCCAACAATCAACAACTCGCCGCTTTCACAAAGCGGGATCAGCAATGGTGATTCAGTCTTCAGCTTGTCAACGTTATAAGCGACATTTTTGCGAATTGACTGGGACATTACCGTACCTTCGTCGGAGAAAAGCAATGATTCAGCAACCGGCGAGATTGCAGGACGAATCGCATCAACCAGTGAACTTAAACCCGGGGTCAGGTCTTGCGCAGGATTTGACATTACATTCAATGTTGTCTTGATCGCCCCGCATTCCGTATGTCCCAGTACGACCACCAGCCTGCTTCCCAAAACTGTAACTGCAAATTCAACACTACCCATCTGGGTTTCTTCAACCAGATTTCCGGCGACCCGGATAACGAACAAATCTCCCCCGCCTTGGTCAAAGACATATTCCACAGGCACGCGGGAATCCGAACACCCCAATACCACTGCAAAAGGGGCTTGCCCTTGAGTCAACTCAGCTCGCCTTTTTTCATCGAACAAGCCATCTGTTCGTTGTCCAGACGTAAAACGCCGATTGCCCGATTTCAATCTTTCCAGTGCTTCTTTCGCTGAACTCATCGTGGTCAACAACTGTTTTACTACTCGTCAAACAGCAAGCTCAATTTTCTATCTCGCCACCAATCGCCCGCATGACCATGGTTTGGAAATGGTGAACTGCATGCTCTGACAATTCGGTCAGGTTCCGATCAATGATGAACCTGCCTTGATTATATCCTCTTGACCTTAGCCCTCTTTGAACGCTCTCGCACAAGGCAATATCTTCGGGCTGCAATACATCCTTCTGATACCTCATCGCATCCCAATGCTGTGGCGTCGGTTCTTGCTCTGGGAGAAACCAGTCCTGAAACTCCAGAGTCTGTGCAATCCCATTTGGATTCATCTGCAATACCGATAAATTGGTTTGACCAGGATAAATCCAAATGGTCAGGTTCGGCCACAGGAACCACCCGGCATATCCGAAGTCAATATCACCCCTCTTGAAATTAAAGGCACGGTTAGTCTCCGACCTAGGGGCTCCTGCTATCTGGCTCGAATAGATTCCTCGAGTCACCGTTCGATAGGTATTCATGTCTACCAAGTCCACAAAATCCTTGTGCGCCGGTGCACAGTGATAGCATTCCAGGAAATTGTCAATGATCACTTTCCAGTTGCACTGGACATTATAGATATCCCTCTGCGCCATCTGAAGAGTATCGATATCGGGACAGAAACTGCGAATTTCATTCTCCAAATCCCCGCTCAGCTCCTTCAATGAAGCTGCGTTGTCATCAAGATTGATGAACACCATGGAACAAAACTCTTCGACTCGGACCGATTTGAGAGAAAAGTCGCTTTTATTGAATCCATCTACATTCTCCGAGTTGCGTGCCATCTTGAGATTGCCATCGAAATCATAGGACCAGGCATGATAGGGGCAGACGATCAGGTTGATGCTTCCCTGTCCATACAATAACTCATGACCGCGGTGAGCACAGACATTGTAAAACGCTCTCAGTTCCCCGGAGTGCGAGCGGATTACCAACAGATCCTGATCATTAATTTTGGCGGTCAGGTAATCGCCAGGTGCACGCAACTGACTGACATGCCCAACATAAATCCAGCTGCAAAAGAAGATTTTCTCCATTTCCAGCTCATATACAGCGGGGTCGGTATAGAAACGGGCTGGCATCGTATAGGATTCACCAGGCTTGCCGCAAAACGGCAGGTCACCTTGCTGCTGGGCAACAGCCTTGGTTGAAATGTCCAAATGCTTATTCATTCCGTGCTTTTCCAGTATAAAGCGAGGCCTGTGTCGAGTTGATCAAGTTGCAGGACTGCTTAAGTAATTTCCGCGTACCCGTTGCTTGTCGGGATCGAAATGAGGGAAACGCACAATCCGGGCAGGAATCCGCTTTTGATGGCCATCGAGCTTGCCCACTTCCAGCTGACTCCCAAGGTCAGCATGCATCGACTTGATTCGACATAGAGCAATATTCTTTGCCAGTATCGGAGAAATCATCGCGCTGGTGATTGAACCGACTTGCTCACGTCCAATGAACACGCCATCGCCACTGACGGCTGATTCTTCGCCTTCCAGTTCCAGGCCCACCAGTTTCTGATATGGATTGGCCTTGCGCCTCATCAGCTCTTCCCGTCCGATGAAATTATCCTGCTTGGTCTTCAACGAAACAGTAAATCCTATTCCGGCTTCGAATGGGTCAGTCTGGTCGCAGAACTCCTGGCCAGCAAACACCAGACCAGCTTCAATTCTCAGCATGTCAAGGGCTTCAAGGCCTAGTGGAGCAATCCCATATTCCTGTCCAGCCTGCCAAATCGCATCCCATACGGCCTGTGAGTCGCGCGGATGGCAAAAAATCTCATAACCCAGCTCGCCGGTGTAGCCGGTTCTCGAGCAAATGATCGGTACTCCATCTGCACCTTCTATTCTTGCAATGGAAAACCGAAACCATCCAAGTTCAGAAACTTCCGATTGGTCGGGGCGCGTCCAGATGCATTTCTTCAAGGTATCCAGACTTCGCGGTCCCTGCACTTGAAGATTATGCAATTGCGAAGTTGAGTCCTTCACCCAGGCTCTCAAGCCAAGATGATGGGCTTGTTCCCTCAACCACAAGCCAGAGGCGTCATTTCCGCCGATCCAACGGAAATTATGCTGGGCCAGACGGAATACGGTGCCATCGTCAATCATGCCACCGGATTCATAGCACATTGCGGTATATACAACCTGACCAATAGCAAGCCGTCGCACATCCCTGGTTACACAGGCCTGCAGCAAAATCTCTGCATCCGGGCCTGTAACTTCATATTTCCTGAGCGGCGATAAATCCGTCATGACCACTGTTTCCCGACATGCCCAGTATTCTGAAATAGCACCTAGATTATTGAACGAATTTGCCAGCCAGTAGCCGTTGTATTCGATGAAGTTTCTTGTCAGGGCTGAAGTTCTTGAATGAAAGCTGGTTTCTTGGGTCATTTCTGGTTCTGCGTCAGTAGTCTTGCGGTAAGCGAGCGATCGCTTGAAAAGATTCTGTTTGCCATACAGCCGAACATGTATATCGGTTGGCACCCAGGCATTGGCCGGGTCAATGTCGCACGGACAGGAAGAAGACAGGCAGACAAGGTCGGTCATTGCCCGCATGAGCACATAATCACCGGGCCTCGACCACGGGTCATCGAAGGTGAAAGAATATGCCTCGTCAAAAAAGGTATTGAAAAACAGGTTCATGGCCTGCCATCCCTTGCGCGGTTCAATTGGATACGGAGCCAGTGCAGCATTGAAGTTATCGGAGCAGTTGACATGCCCCGGATAGCCCGCTTCATCATAGTACTTGCTGGTGCACGCTACCCCGAAACTGTCATGCCGTCCGCAAGTATCCTGGACGACCTCGACCAACGGATTGAAATCGATATCATAGAATTTGGAATACAGCCCGGGAGTCGGATAAGCATTGCCCATCAATGAGCGAGTGGTAGTCGCACTCAGGTTTCGGGTCCTGCCTTGATCAAGTGCCCGCATGTCGAAACACTGAAAATCGGAACACTGGCGCCCGTCGACATCAATGATCTGTATATACTCGCCTTCTCGAACCTCGTAGGCTTTAGCGGTTGCGGCTTCGATATGGATACTGTCTATTTCATCGGCCAGCGGATCTGGCAGCTCATTTACGGTCAGCATTGCCGGATTCGCCCTCTTTACAAATACCACCAAATCCGTGGGCGGGCGACTCTGGTCAACCTTCATGGGTACGCCCGGAGCACTGAAGAGCGCTATTAGCTCATCCTGGCTGACAAGGCTTGTGGAATGATTCGCATGGGTCTCGCCCGACATCAATTCCGCTACAGGACAGGCTGCGAGATCAATTGAAAATAGCTTCAGTTTCTCCCTGATTTTTCGGGCACCCCCAAACGGGGCTTCAAGCATGCGCGCAAGAGCGGCGCCGGAAATGCCTGCCTTGACTCCAAGAGATTCAGTCATTGGCTGTCCCTTGCTGTTAAAGGCAAAAACCTGTGCGGACTGGAGCCCTTCGGGGTCCACAACTTCAACTTGATCGCCAGGCAGTAACGGCAATGCCATGACCCCGCCTGCCTTCAGCGGATGCCGTTCCTGACCGATCCAGTCTTGACCGAGACCGGGTTCGCGCAAGCGCACATGCGTAGAGAGGCTCATGTCCATGGCAAATTCAAAGTCAGGCAGGTTGATATTGTGAATACGATTTTAACCGTCAAAAAAAAATTCAAGAACGAACACTTTACAGCATGCATGAAATGTGTTTATACCCGATATTCGGGCCGGCAAGCTTTCCGAAAGCCGTTTCTTGCCGAAATGGTACAGTAATGTTACAGCAAAATCTGCAATAGCGTTATCTTGTATTGATTTACAGAAAATTATCCCTGATACTTCGCCGATACTAACGGAGCATTGACGGTCCGGCAGGCCTGTTTCAATGCCATAAAAAATACTGCTGAAATCACCACAGAGGAGAACCGAATGCTGAAGAAAAGAACCATGGTCATGGACACTCCCATGACGTTGCTGGGCGCAATATTCCTGGCGACCAGTGTCGCCCAGGCCGATGCCGTAAAAATACCTACTCATAACTGGTCCAGCCAGCTGGTTGGTGCAGAAATTGTCGGAAAACTGTTCGAGATGGTCGGAGAGGATGTCGAATACATCCCGATGGACAGCCAGACCGTCTACCAGGCGATGTGTGACAATGATATCGATATTGTGCACGAAGTCTGGCAAGGCGCCTTCGGCGCTTCTTTCGAGAAAGTGGTTGGAGAGGATTGCGTTATCGATCTGGCAACCCATGATGCCAAAACGCGCGAAGAGTGGTGGTATCCCATGCATGTCAAGGAATTATGCCCTGGACTGCCGGACTGGAAGGCTCTGGATGCCTGTTCCGATCAGTTCACGCGTGCCGATTCAAATGGCAAGGGCGTTTTCATTGGAGGCCCCGTAGACTGGCTCAAGCATGATGCCGAGAAGGTTGAGGCCCTAGGCATGAACTTCGTGGTCAGAAATGCCGGTTCAGCTGCTGCGATCTGGGCTGAACTGGAGTCCGGAATCAAGCAAAACAATGCCGTTGTCATCTTCAACTGGACCCCGAACTTCATTGAAGCCCTCTATGAAGGGGAGTTTGTCGAGTTTCCAGAACATGATCCGGCCTGCACTGAAGATCCGGCTTGGGGCGTCAATCCAGAGAAACCTTATGACTGCGGCAATCCGAAAGGGGGATATTTGAAAATCGGAGTTTCGCACGAGTTCAAGGAGACCCACCCCAAAGCCTTTGCGGTGGCACAAAAAATCAATTTCACGAATCTTGATGTTGCCAAGCAATCCAATTACGTCGATACCGACGGAATGGAGGTTTCAGAAGCTGCTGACCGGTGGCTGGAAGAGCACAAGGACAAATGGCAAACCTGGATTCAGTAAACGCTCTGCATCCATTTGCCATAGACAGGCCCGGCTTGATCGCAAGCCGGGCTTTTCTGTCTAACACCGGTTCAAAACATATGCGGACCATGGCCACATAATGTCCCAAACAGGAACTATGTTCTGTCTGATTGAATGGCCTATGCCGTGTTTCATGGAGAGCTGCTCTACAGGGCAGTTTCAATTCCAAGCCACAGAGAACCATACAGCGTCAATGATTGAATACAGTTCAGCTTTGAAACTGCAATTCGAGAGCATCAGCAAGATGAGAGCCCACTTGAAAAGGGAAAAGTCGCGTTCCAATGGACTTTTCTCGAATAGGATTCAGGTTTAACATAGCCAGAAAATATTCTTTGTCCAATGAGTAGCAATACCAAGATAGCCTGCAAGGAGATCTGGAAGCTCTATGGTTCCAATCCCAGGGAATTCTTTGAAAAAAACCAGAGAAACCCCTCGGATGAGGCGATCAAGTCAGAACAGTACATTCCTGCCGTCCGCAATGCAACCTTCGATGTCCATGAGGGTGAAATACTGGTCATCATGGGGCTTAGCGGGTCCGGCAAATCGACACTGGTCAGGTGTTTAAGTCGCCTGGTCGAGCCGACCTGGGGCAAGGTCGAATTTGATGGTATCGACCTCTTGCAGGCGCCGGAGAAAACCCTGATAGAGATTCGCCGTCACAAGATGGGCATGGTGTTTCAGAATTTTGCACTGCTCCCTCATCGCACGGTACTCCAGAATATTGCCTTTCCACTGGAGGTTCAGGGAATCGACAAGGCTACGCGTGAAAGCAAGGCCCGGGAAATCATTGAAATTGTCGGCCTACAGGGGCGGGACAACTACTATCCGCGAGAACTGTCTGGCGGACAGCAGCAGCGGGTCGGCATCGGCAGATCACTTGCGGTCGAGCCTGACATCTGGTTTTTGGATGAGCCATTCTCGGCGCTTGATCCACTGATTCGCAAGGAAATGCAAAATGAATTCATTCGTCTGCAGTCGATACTCGGCAAGACAATCGTCTTCATCACCCACGATTTTGACGAGGCCATCAAGCTTGCTGACCGCATTGCCATCATGTATGAAGGCATCATTGTGCAGCTCGGCACCGCCGAAGAACTGATTAGCAATCCCGCCACGCAATATGTCGAAGAGTTCACCCGGGATATCCCCAGAGCAAAACTGCTTTCTGTGAGCAGCATCATGGAACCGTTAAGTGGTACGGTATCGGAACATCTAAGTGTATTCGCTGACGACAGCATCGAAAAAATTGCCCGGACAGTATTGGCTCAAGAGTCCGATGTACAAGTCATGGATCAGCAAAATCAAGCTGTCGGAATGTTGAGACGGCAACGTTTGCTTGAGACCATCTTTGAAAACAGCAGTGAAGAATGAGACTTGACAGGGCGTTGCTGGTTCTAGCACCGTTTTCACTGCTGATCATATTCAAGCCCTGGCTGCCCGGATGGGCAATCACTCCTCCAAAAAGCTGCCTGGGCGGCTGCGCCGATATCGATGGCATGATTCCGTTCGTTGACTGGGTCAATGCCGCGATCGTATTTCTTCGCAAATATGAGTTTTTTGATGCATTCACTTTCCGGGATATCACGCGCAGTATATCAGGGATGGTTGACTCACTGCTCCACTTTACCGAAGGCTTGCTGCATGAGGGTTTTGCCGACTTTGGCATAGGCGCCATCCCGTGGATTGCCCTGGTTGGAGCAGCCGCAATTTATGGATGGTACTTGCGTGGCTGGAAGCTCGCCCTGTTGGGCAGCAGCTGCTTCCTTTATCTGGCATTGTTCAGTAAGCGTGGAATCTGGGAGTTGTCCATGCAAACTCTCTCAGCCATTGCGGTATCGGCTCCCATTGCCGGCCTGATCGGGATTCTGGTGGGCATACTGGCTGCCAAGCGCAGGACTGCTGAACGCATTATCTGGCCAATTCTCAATGTGCTTCAATCCCTGCCGCATTTTTCCTATCTGATCATTGTTGCAATTTTCTTTGGAGTGGGATCCAAGGCGGGTGTGATCGCTACCATCGTCTTCGCCTTTCCCCCCATGGCTCGTCTTACTCTGGTCGGACTGCAAAATATCCGTTCAGAAGTCATTGAGGCTGGCATCATGTCCGGATGCAGCCGAATGCAGATGCTGTTCAAGGTAGAGTTGCCTTCTGCTCGAAACGAGCTGATGCTAGGCGTGAATCAGATAATCATGCAATGCCTGGCCATGGTCGTCATCGCATCGTTCATCGGTCAATCAGGACTTGGCCATGATCTTCTGGCCCGCCTACAAAGGCTGGCCATTGGACAGGCATTGGAAGTTGGTGTTGCCGTCGTTTTCATCGCCATCGCCTTGGACCGCTTCAGCCAGGCCATCGCAAACAAGCAGCCAACGCATCTGCCCGAGGGAACGTTCTGGAAACGAAGGCCGTGTTTGACGACCTTCATCGGGTTTGTGGCTGCCATTCTTGTACTTTCCCCGATTGCTCCCTTTATTGCGAAATTTCCGGAACACCTGACGATTTCCACATCAACATTCTGGGACGGCATTGTTGATTACATCACGCTGCACTTTTACGGGCCGCTTGCGAACTTTCGGGATGCCTTGCTAGTTTATTTTCTGATTCCCTTCCGTTCGGCAATAACTGGCATTCCATGGATTGCCATTATCGCTCTGGTGGCTTGCCTGGGCTGGAGAATGGGAGGATGGAGGCTTGCTCTCACGGTCAGCCTGTTTGTGTTTTTTATCGCCGCATCCGGATATTGGGTTCGGGCCATGATCACCCTGTACATGGTACTGGTCTCGCTCATGATCTGTGCGGTCTTCGGGATTCCCATCGGCATCTGGGCTTCCCGACGGGAATGGTCAACGCGCCTGATGCAGAACATCTGCGATACATTTCAGACTTTTCCCTCCTTCATTTACCTGTTGCCGGTAGTGATGCTGTTTCAGATCAGTGACGTATCCGCAATTTTTGCAATCATCATCTATGCCAGCATTCCCATCGTGCGCTACACCATTTTTGGGTTGAGAAATGTACCGCAGGAGATTGTCGAGGCGGCAGTCACTTCAGGCTGCACACAAAATCAGATGCTCTGGAAAGTGAGGTTGCCGATGGCCTTTCCAGAGATTATCCTCGGGTTGAATCAAACACTGATGTTTGGGCTTTTCATGGTCATGATTGCAGGATTTATAGGAACAGTGGACCTGTCGCAGGAAATCTTCCGGGCCTTGACCTTTAATGACGGAGGCAAGGGATTGGTCATCGGGCTTTGCGTGTCCTTCATCGGATTGACTGCCGATCGGCTGTTGGTGGCCTGGTCCGACCGACAGAAACAGGAATATGGATTAGCTTGAAGGCATTGCTTCTGGCAGGCAAGAAAAGTAAATTATCTCCGAAATTATGTAAATTATGAGTGAAATTAATTCCCATCATTAGCCTCAGCAACGAGGCGGCTTAGTGTAGCATTTGACACGGCTGGCAGCCTGGCGAAGATGCGGGAATCATTATCGCTAGCGGATTCCGCCCGATAAAGGATTGAAGCCAGATGAGATTGATTGATGGATTTCTTCCATATTCCCAGCATAAGAAACCGCGGCTTAATGGTTCGGCCAAGCCCAGTGACAAAAAGGAAGGTATTGACCGAAGTGTGGTAGCATGATACCTACAAGGTTGAGCCCATTGTACAGTTGCCGTGAAAGAGGCTACTGTGCCTGTTCAGTGCAACAATCAGCAAAGTCTTCGCCAGCGCCGGGCATCGGTGTGCAAGTATCCAGTATACGTCATGTATCGATATCCATCAGCAAGAAGGGGGGACGGTCCTGCAAATGGTGCAGGAACTCGATATCAGGCAAAAATTGGATGGATACCTTGATACAAAATCAGCGAACCGCTAGACATGGAGTTAGTGAGTGCCGTTCCAGATGATTCAGGCCATATATAGATTGACGAGACGTTCGAGGGGACGATAGAGTGAAAACGACACATGTTGCCATCGTCGACGGGTATACAACATGAGCGAAGCAACGATCCGCAACAACCCGACTAGTTTGACGAAGTTGGCCGGACTGTTGGTCGATGTACCGATCACTCGCTACACGATCGTTTCGATGTTCAGCGGATGCGGCGGGATGGATCTAGGTTTTCTCGGCGGATTCCCGTTTCAGGATGTATCGATATCAATGGAGCACGGCGTGTAGATCCTGCGAACGGGAAACGTACGATCCTGTATCGCTACATGGTCGAGGCCATCCGACGATCTCTTACATGGACGACTAATACACAGTAATTTACGAAATTATCAGCATATTCACTCCATAAGGGACTAAAGTCTAGTGTTTGCCAACGCTGAATTCACATAGATAATGTATTCTGGCATTCTACCGGCTTAGGCATGAGAATACATTTTCTGAAAAATCAAACCAGTTGCGAAAAGAATGTTTTTCCTGGAACAATTATCGGAGAATTGAACCTGTCGTGCCGGTATTTTGTCGCGAAGGAAATGTCTGGGAAACTCTTGGAGTCAACCGTGTACATATGAAAGGTTCATAAATCATATCGATCAGGCAGTGGACAGGCTGAAAAAATATCAGGCTATTTCGTGTTTTGATTAAACACTCGCTTCCCTTTGAAACTCGGATGGTAGATATGCCGCAGGCTACTCAACAAGAACCGGTAACACTGAATCTATAATTGCCCCCCCCCCTCAATTCCACTCTGAAGTGCAGCACCCTAGGTATTGGCAGGGTATTGCAGACGGCCAGCAGGCGGATGACAATCTCCACGTCAACATCAACGGAGAACCGTCATGTGCAGGAGCTGCCGCCAGCTGGCCTGCGGTGAACGATGCCAGATCTGGGTCCTGATGTCCGGAGGCGACTCGATTCGGGAGACTGCCCGGTACCTGGAGTGCAGCAACGGTCAGCCGCGAGATCGCCCGCAGCCGTGCTTCAGGCGTTCTGCGCAAGCTGGCGGATGCGCTGTGGCAGCGGATCCTTGGCCTGCCGAAGGAGGGCTGGAGCCCGGAACAGATCGAGGGCCGCCTGAAGCGTCTGGGCGAGGAGATGGTGGGCCGGGGGTGGACCTGCCGCTGGGTGCGAGCGGACCGCGAGGCGGGCGGAGACCTGTACCCGTGCCTCCGGCGGAGGGGGAAGAAGCCGAACTGGCGGGGCGGCCGGCATTCCGGGGCATCCGGACCGTTATACTGCCTGCTTTCAATGCAATGAATCGCCAGACAAATTCAGCAATGATCGGATAGTCCCTGCTCCACGAATTTCTTAACAACGCAATCTTGTTTAAATGCACTCTAAGCCAGGTTATCAATAAGCGACAAGTCAAGCTGCATGAATTTCGAGGTTTTTAAGTCCGACATGTAAAACCTGGTATTTTTGTGGCATTCTCCGGGTTTGGGTTGAACAGCCTGTTATGACAGTATGCAGCCTGAAATTTCAGCCCGGTTCCGGGAATGTCCCTCATCCGGCAGTCCATATTAGGGAGCGCTATATGAAACATTGAGTGTTCGCGACTGATAAAATGCCGCCCTTAATATCCGAGTCCGCACCAATTTGACGACTGACACAGGCGAAAACGGAATGGCTTCAATCAAGTTGATATGGACTTGAGCGACGTTATAGCCGACCCCAAATAAAGTTCGATCAGTCGTTTTTACATCTTTACACAATATCCCTCACAGTTCAAAAAATGCATTCTGATTTACCTCAATCAGGGCCCGCCGATGGCGTGTTGTTCGATCTCGATGGACTCTTGCTCAACACTGAAGTCATTTACACCCGCGTCTCGCGGGAAATCGTTTCCCGATACGGCAAGACTTTTGACTGGTCTGTCAAAGCCAACATGATAGGTCGTCCCGCGATTGATTCATCCAGACATTTGGTGGAAGCCCTGAATATTCCAATGACTCCCGAAGAATATCTTGAAGAAAGGGAAGAGTTGCTCAGGAAGTATCTTGCCGAATGCAAACCACTGCCCGGAGCCGAGAAGCTCATCCGGCATCTTCATCGGCACAAAATACCAATCGCCATCGCAACCAGTTCCAGTCAGGAGTTATATGAAATCAAGGTTCGCCATCACCGCTCGTGGATTGACCTGTTCGATGCAGTCGTGACCTCCGATGACCCGGCGGTCAATCATGGCAAGCCATCACCGGATATTTTTCTTGTTGCGGCCTCAAGTCTTGAAATTCAGGCCAGTCGAACCCTGGTGTTTGAAGATGCCCCATCGGGACTGGAAGCCGGTAAAGCAGCCCATATGCAGGTAATTGTGGTACCCGATCCGAACATGGATAAATCTCGCTATGAAGGGGCCGTACAGATTCTGGGCAGTCTGCTTGATTTTGATCCACCCCGTTTCGGACTGCCTGCTTTCGTTGACTGAAATGCTATCCCCTCATTCTGGCGCCAGCTGGATCAAGCAATGCCTCTGGTTGCAAGGCAGCCAGGCATTTTCCACCCAGAATTTCGATTTCAAACTGATTTTGCGGGTCAATCAGCCTGGTCGGTAAAAATCCCATTGCAACGCTTTTCTGGCTGAAGTGGGCATAGCCGCCCGAGGTCACGAATCCCGCCACTTCGCCTTCGAAAAAGATCGGTTCATCACCCCAAACATCTGCATCCTCTGCATCAACGATAAATGTGCAGAGCTTCCGTTCCGGCGGGTTTTGGCGGTCATTGAGAGCGGCCTGCCTTCCGATAAAGTCTGTCTCCCTCTTGTAATCGACAAACCTGTTCAAGCCGGTTTCCATTGGGCCATAGTCCGGGCGGTACTCTCGCAGCCATGACCCGAAAGATTTCTCAAGCCGCAAGCTCATCATGGCCCGCATCCCGAAAGGCCGAAGTCCAAGTGGCTGCCCCGCCGCTTCGAGTAGCCCGAACAGTCCTGCCTGATGATCCCGGGGCACATAAATTTCATACCCCAAATCTCCAGTATAGGAAACTCTGAGCACGGTTGCCGAGAAGGGACCGATCTGCAGCGAACGCACGGACATGAACGGGAATGACTCGTTTGAAACATCCTCGTTACATAGTTGCGACAATAGCCTTCGAGATGAGGGGCCGGCAATCTGGAAACCTGTCAAATCGTCCGAAATATTTCGGATATGGACTCCCTGATCAGGCAGATTATCCTCAAACCAGCGCATATGGAAGCTCTGTGATGCATAGGACGCATTCATCTGAAAATGACTGTCCCCCAGCCTTGAAACCGTGAAGTCGCCAATCAGACGACCTTTGGGACTTAGCATTGGCGAGAGAGATATTTTCCCTGTAGCGGGCATGCGCCCTGCCATGATCCTCGCAATCCAGGCTTCACTCTGATCCCCGGTTATTTCAAACTTGCTGAAATTATGGATTTCGTTGATGCCAACTGCGTTACGTACCGCTCGGCATTCTTCTCCAATGACCTCAAAGGCATTTGATCGCCGAAAACAGGGCATTTCGTACGGTGCATCCCCTTTTTTTGCGAAATAATTGACGACCTCCATACCATAATTTGAACCAAAAACGGCATTGCGTGATTGCCAGATACTGTAGGCGGGCGTGGTGCGAAATGGTCGAGCGGCCGGCAGTTCCTCATTCGGATATGGCACTGAAAATCGCCGCTGGTAGTATTCGCGAACTTTCTGCCGGGTGTACGATGGAGTGCAATACGTGCCATAGCGCGCAACATCCATGGCAAAGACATCTCTTGCAGGTTCTCCTTCAACCATCCATTCTGCCAGAGTCATCCCGACGCCCCCGCCCTGGCTAAAGCCGGCCATTACTGCACAGGCTGACCAGTAGTTTTTCAATCCGGGAACAGGACCTACCAGGGGATTGCCGTCAGGCGCGAACGTGAACGGACCGTTGATAATGGATTTAATCCCAGCCTGTTTGAGCAGTGGGAATCTGTGAAAGGCCTGTTCCATGGCAGTGCCAATTCGATCAAGATTGTCCGGCAGCAGTTCATGACCGAAATTCCAGGGCGTGCCGTCAACCGCCCAGGGAGTACAGTTTTGCTCGTAGAAACCAATCACGATACCCTGGCCTTCCTGACGCAGATAGCTTTCTGCGCCCGGATCGATAACATGACACAGTTCCTTCGGCTGATTGGCCACTTCTTCAATGCGCTCGGTAACAAGATATTGATGCTCCATGGGGTGCAACGGGAGATAGACTCCCGCCATGGCACCCACTTCCCTGGCCCAGAGCCCTGCCGCGTTCACGACATGCTCAGCCTTTATGGCCCCGTATTCGGTGATCACTTCCCAGGTTCCATCTGAATTTGGACTCGTAGCAAGCACTTTGTTGTTAATTGAAATTTCCGCACCTTGAATTTGCGCTGCCTTGGCATAGGCATGCGTGGTTCCAGACGGGTCGAGATGCCCATCGAGTGGATCGTACAGGGCGCCTAAAATACCGTCGGTATTGGTGATCGGTGACAAATCCTGAATTTCCCCTGGCGTGACCAAATGCGTTTCAAGCCCCATGTATCGGAACTTGGCCTGCTCGGCTTTCAGGAAATCCATGCGGTCTGGACTATCCGCGAGGGTCAGTCCGCCGACATGATGCAGCCCGCAGCTTTGCCCCGAAATCTCTTCGAGTTCATCATAAAGGCCTATGGTGTAGCCCTGAAGAGATGCAATGTTGGTATCCGCATTCAAGGTATGAAACCCACCTGCTGCATGCCATGTTGAACCTGAGGTCAGAGAGGAGCGCTCGACCAGGATGATATCTTTCCAGCCCAATTTGGTCAGATGGTAAAGCACGCTGCATCCAACCACCCCTCCTCCAATAATGACTGCCTGTGCATGTTTAAGCATAATTCTTTCCGATTTCGTTTACTGGTCTAACTGGCGTTAGCCGCTGCTGGTTGAGGTCAAGCACTACCATGACGGTTTCAGCTGCTGCTTTCGAATGTCCACATATTCATCAATCGATTCGCCGATTGCTTCATCAAGCGGTGGTGCCTGATACTCATCGAGAGCGCACTTGTATAGCCGGTTAGCACGTTCAGCGGCCTGAATCCGACCGCTTTCAGTCCAGCTTTCAAAATTGCTCCAGTCTGAGCATAACGGGTGATGGAAGGCATTCTGATAGCGTTCGATTGTATGCGCTGCACCAAAGAAGTGTCCGCCCGCACCCACTTCCCGAATTGCTTCGAATGCCAGTTCCGATTCGCCGATCCGAACCGGTTTGAGAAATTCACACATCATTTGCACCATTTCAATATCGATCATGAACTTTTCAAATGAGGCACAGAGTCCACCTTCCAGCCAGCCTGCACCATGCTTGATCATATTGCCGTGTGCCATGACTGCTGCCCAAAGCGACATCCCGGATTCCCAGGCCGCTTGCGCATCCACGCAGTTTGCCGCATTTACGTTTGAAGTGCGATAGGGAATTCGATATTTTCGGGCAAGCTGCCCTCCAATAATGACTGCTTTTGCATATTCCGGCGTTCCGAAGGCCGGCGACCCGGATTTCATGTCCACATTCGAGGTAAATCCGCCATACATTGCAGGCGCTCCAGGATTCACCATCTGGGTTACTGCCAGCACTCCGAGTGCCTCGGCATTCTGCTGACTCAGTGCACCGGCCAGGGTCACGGGACTCATTGCTCCTGCCAAGGTAAATGGCGTAACCACCACGGGCTGACCGAATTCGGACATGGTCATCAACCCTTCCAGCATTGGAGCATCGACCTTGAGTGGTGAATTCGTGTTTACCACTGTGGTAATGCTGGGTTCCTGTTTGAGTTGTTCATGACTTATGGATCTGGCCATGCAAATCATCTCAATGGCATCTTCAACCCTACCATTGCCCAAACAGTAAACAGGCCAGGCTTTTTCAGTCAGTTTTATGAATGCCTGATAGGCATCGAGGTGGCGGGTATGCGCTGGCAAGTCAGTAGGCTCTACCGGATAACCGGAAAAACAGCTGATCGCATTGAAACTCTGTCCGAGTTTCAGAAACTTGCAATAATCATCAAAGTTGCCACTGCGTCGTCCATGATCAAGATCCGAGCTATTCGGAGCACTGGCAACGGTAGTGAAGTTGAGATGATTTTGACCATAGACACGATTGAACTTGGGGTTGCGGGCATGCAGGAGGAAGGTTTCAGGAATGGTCGAGATCGCATCTGCAATCAGATTCCTGTCAAAAGTCACATAACCGGTCCTTGGATCGATTTCTGCACCATGGGAAATCATCAGTTCTCTTGCCTTGCTGCTCACGATTTCCAGCCCGATTTCCTCGAGGATGCGCATCGAGCTGTCATGCAGGGCCTGCAGTTCATCCTCGCTCACCAAGCCGACCGGAGGATACGGATTGGTGATTTCAACGAGTGGGAGTTGTTGTATCCCCCGTGATGGACTGCCAGTCTGACGGCGCGACCTTCTTGCCATTGCGTGTAGCCCAAGACCAGTGAAGTACGAATGGGAAATTATATCGAAACGGGAGCAGATTGATTCAGGGGAACCCGTGAATTACTGATCGACTCGATCCTGATTTGGCTACTAGAGAAACTTGACCCAACTATTGCAGTGTTTTCTATCAACCTAACGAAACTCTCTCTGAATCTACATTCGGAAAAGCCGGGAGCATGAAGCAAATCAAGAAGCGCCTCTGAAACTCATCGGCATCAATCAGTAACCTTGTACAAAAAACACAGAAATTCAATTTTGTAACGCCGAGTCCTGCACAGATACAATCCATAACTCAACAGTTCAAAAGCAAGCAACAAGAAAACCTAAAGTTCCATTTTGATTGTATTGGCGGTATATTATTCATACAGTAAAATTTATGGCTTAAATTAGTCCGAATAGAAACAAAGCATGGAAAATAATATTCAACGCTCCGATGTTCGAGACCAAGAGCCAGACACTGCAAGAAAAGAGAATGAACTTCGTGTTCACTTGAAGTGGCTAAAACCCGTTGCTGATCTCCCCAGTATTCAGGGCGGGAGTTTTGGTCGCGGAATCTCCCAGTCGTTAAAGGGTCTGAAGGCACCTGTCAAATTAAGCATACGTAATAAAGAGAGTGCAGTGGTAATGCCATTGAAGAAATATGAAGAAATCAGAGCCATCATGGAAACTTGTCCCGACTTGGTCGATAGCTCGAAACAATCAGATCTTGTGAGGGACACTGATTTCCTTGATGAGCTGTACTTAAGCATCACTGCATCAAGATCTGGTGCAGACGCACTATTCACTGCTAGCGAAGAAGACATCAATAACAGTTACAAGCCGGGTGAAACTGAGTCTCCGTGATTACTGTCATCGCCGATGTCAATGGTGCCGGAAAGAGTTCAATTTTTGGCCGATATATCCGAAAGTATGAGAGCAATTTTCTCAATCCAGATGAACTGGCTCGGTCATTAATGAGAAAAAATGATTCATTATCGCAGGATGAAGCAAATTCAAGAGCGTGGCTGCTTAACGTTGAATTCCTGCAACAGGCCATTGAGACTGTGCTTTTGAAACCACACTAGGCGGCAACACAATAACTCAAATACTGCATGAGGCCATCAATGCAGGTTGTAAGGTTCGGATTTTGTATTGTGGCCTGAACAGCCCGGAACTGCATATTCAACGTGTAGCGAACAGGGTTTCCAGAGGAGGACACGATATCCCTGAACACAGAATAAGAGAACGCTGGGCTAGTTCGATAGATAACATGCTGGGATTAGTACCCAAAGCAAGTGAAATTCATCTATACGATAATTCCCTTCCTATAGCGAAAGGGAAGCCAAAGGCAAAAAGACTCATTGTCCTGAAAGAAGGGAAGTTGGTCGGGAAAATATATAAAGATATGCCTGAATGGGCTAAGCCTTTGGCCTCCGCTATTTTGGCTAGAGCAGTCGAGGCATAGCATTTTCCTGCAAACCCTATGACTCCGGCAAAAGTAAGTGACAGCAGGATACATCTAACTTTTGTTGCCGAGCATTGCATGGTTGAGCAACTTATAGGCTATACTCATCCCATCATCCTGTGCGGCATGTACGCATTCTCTTCCGTCCTTCGGGAGGCCTGGCAACAGGTATTCTTGCATCTACGCCCATTACTCTCGCTCCCAGGCGGCGGAGCCTTGGATATTCGTTACAGCAACGCTACAACCGACTTTCAAAAACCCAATCTCTATCTTGGCCACACCTGCGGGTATCCGTTCTGGCATGACTTTCAGGAAACGCATGAGGTAATCACCGTCCCGGAATTCGCGATTGACGGCTGCTCAGGCATCCACTACTCAAGCTGGATTTTGGCAAGAGCCAATGACCCAAGAGAATCCCTTGCAGACTTCAAGCAAAGCATAGCGGTGATCAATGCCCATGATTCAAACAGCGGAATGAATGCATTTCGCAGCGAGGTCAGCCGAGTCTCAACAGGACAACGATTCTTTAGTGAAGTGAAGGTGAGCGGATCACACCTGAACAGCCTGTCGATGATTCGAAATCAAATCGGTGATATTGCGGCCATTGATGCCATCACCTTTGGCCTTGCAAATCGCCTGGGTGAAATTAATGCATCAGACTTCAAAATCCTGCTGCAAACCCAGCTTTTACCCGGCCTGCCATTCATCGCTCATCGACAATTCAGGCTTGATGGTAAACTCGTCAATTCGGCTTTGAATGAAGGGTTGACCAATCTCCCGCAGGAAAGTTCCACAATATTGCCGATACGGAAATTTTCATCCGTAAATACTGAGCAGTACCGTCGGATCATGGAACTGGAAGAAGCCGCAATTCAACTGGGCTATCCCGAACTGGCATGAATTTCAAGGACATCCCGGAAGGGAGACCTCTATCAGCATGGGAACAATCCGGTTTACGACTTCTTGGCTTTACCCTGACGTTGGTGATGTTCCCAACCCTCAACCAGGCCAACCGGGGCATCCAGCGGATCCAGCATCCCGCGATTCTTGATCAAATCCGCCCCCCGCTCGGCAACCATGATGGTTGGCGCGTTCAAATTGCCATTCGGAATCACTGGAAATATCGACGAATCAATAACCCGCAGGCCATCAACACCATGAATTCGGGTTTCAGGGTCGACTACCGCCATATCATCGGTTCCCATCTTGCATGAACAGGAGGGATGGTATGCGCTTTCTGTATTCTTGCGAATCCATTCATCAATCTCGTCATCGTTTTGCACGGAGATGCCCGGCTGTATTTCATCGCCCCGATACGTATCCATGGCGGGTTGCGCCATGATTTCACGGGTCAGTCTCACACACTGTCTAAAGGCATGACGATCATGCTCATGATCCAGATAGTTGAACAGGATTGAGGGCTTTTCCATCGGGTCGTTTGACTTGACCCGAACATGCCCTCGGCTCAATGGCTTGTTGTGTCCAACATGCACTTGAAAGCCATGACCCTTAAATGCCGCCCGACCGTCATACCGCATTGCACCCGGCAAGAAATGATACTGGATATCGGGCCACTTGATTGCCGGACCTGAGCGAATGAATGCACAGGATTCAAAATGATTGGTCGCACCCAGCCCGGTCTTGAAGAGTTTCCACTGCAACCCAATTTTGAACTTGTTCCAGAGATCAAGCCTTGAATTCAAGGTAATTGGGCGTTGACAGCGAAACTGAAAATAGAATTCCAGGTGATCCTGAAGGTTCATCCCGACACCCGGCAAGTCATGCAGAACTTCAATACCAGCATCCTGCAGAACTTGACCCGGACCAATGCCTGACAGCTGAAGCAATTGCGGCGAGCCAATCGACCCGGCACAGAGGATGACCTCCTGCCTGACTGGCACGAATTGATCCTGGGGCCCTAATCGGTATTCGACGCCTATTGCCCGTTTATCCTTCAGACGAATTCTCCACGTCAATGCACTGGTTATTACCTTGAGGTTGGGCCTGTTGAGTGCCGGTTTGAGGTAGGCATTGGCGGCAGACCAACGAACGCCGTTCTTGACCGTCATGTGCATCGGGCCAAATCCCTCCTGCAGGTATCCATTGTAGTCTTCAGTCTCTCCATAACCGGCCTGCACACCTGCTTCAATGAATGCCCTGTAAAGCGGATTTGCCATTTCGTTGCCGTTGTTGACGGCAAGCGGCCCACCCTGATTTCGATAATCATCCGCCCCATACTTCCAGTCATCCGCTTTCCTGAAATACGGCAGGCAATGCCGATAGTCCCAGCCCTTCGCCCCGGCATCAGCCCACTCATCAAAATCATGAGCATGCCCTCGAACGTACACCATGCCGTTGATTGAAGAAGACCCTCCCAACACCTTGCCGCGCGGACAGTGCATGTGGCGGTTGTCCAGACCCGGTTCTGGTTCGGAATGAAACTGCCATGCAAAACGCTTGGTGTTCATGGGAATCGAGAGCGCAGTTGGCATTTGTATGAATATGCTGCGATCCGACCCGCCATATTCAAGCAACAAAACCCGGGTTTCCGGGTCTTCACTGAGGCGGCATGCCAGAACACAGCCTGCCGAGCCTGCACCGACTACTACATAGTCAAATTCTTTCTCTTCGACACTATGATTCACTGGTTTATTTGCTCCCGATATCGCACTTTTGGCATGTCATGCTTCCAATAGTTCTCTGCTCGACTCAGCCAGGTTTTTTTCCATGAAAACGGAATGCGGATCATCAGCAGGGTAGTCGCCAAAAGCGGTTCGGTAATGATAGCCCAGGCGCTCGTATAATCTTATCGCTGATTTCTGGAATATGCCCGTTTCAAGCACAAGACTGTGACACCCCTGATCCCTGGCATATGCCTCCAGTGCCCCCATAATCTGTCCTGATATACCGAGCCCCCGACTGTTTTCCTCAACATAGACTCTCTTAATTTCACCATAACGCATGGAAGGCGATAGTTTAACCGCGCCGATCCCGACTGCATGATCGCCGATGAATGCACCGACCAGAAAAGCTTCGGCCTGCTTGAGGTCATGGGGTGAATCGAGATGATTCGATTCTGGTGGATACAACTCTGACTGGTAGCTGTCCAGCTGGGAGATCAAGCGCAGGATTTGCGGATCGGACAGTTCAGACCGTCTGATTTCAGCGTTCATGGCTGGCTTTTCCCAATCAAAGCCACTCCATTTCAAAAGGATAAAGGGTCATCAGCCTGGCTCCGTCACTCGTGATCACCACCTGCTCTTCAAGCTTGACCCCTTCACCGCTCCGCTCGGACCCGATATAGGATTCGACACACAGGGTCATGTTTTCTTCAATCGTACCCTCATAACCATGTGTTGCGAGCTTGTCCCTGTGCTTTATTCCCGGATATTCATCTGCCAGCCCGATGCCATGAATCAAAGAACTGTACTTGTTGCTTGCGAATTCCCGGGGGATAGTCCAGGCTGCCCTGGAAGCTTCTTCAAAGGTCATGCCCGGCATCAGCATCGCAACATTATGCTGAATTTGCTGGTATGCGTAGGCATATATCCGTCGTTGTTCATCGCTTGGCTTGTCGCCGCACACCCAGCTTCGCGACATATCCGCACAGTAGCCATAGGGTCCAATCAGATCGGTATCGAAACTGACCATGTCTCCCAGCTCTATCACGCGCATTGAACTTTCGCGAAACCACGGGAAAGTCCGGGGACCGGACGACAACAGACGAGTTTCTATCCATTCCCCACCCAATGATATATTGGTTTCATGCAGCTTTGCCCACAACGCATTCTCGGTGATGCCGGGCTCGAGCGACTCCCGCATTGAACGGATCCCCTGCTCGCACACACTGATTGCCTCCTGCATTAACACCAATTCCTGATCGGACTTGATGGCCCGAGCAAGTTCCATGACCTTAAGGCCATCCTGAATTTCGATTTTCCTCCTCAGCAACGGTTCGCAGCCAACATGGGAAAGTCGATCTATGGCAAGACGTCGATTTCCGCCTCCATATTTGATGACCAAATCCGCAATCGTATCGGCGAACTGCTCGGCCTTTTCGGATGACCGACCGCCTGCCGAGAAATAGTAAAAAGATGAATGCACCCGATACTCATCAATCGTCGGGATATCTTCAGCAAGGTGAGGATAGTCTCCGTAATCAAACAGTATCAGCGGGCCATCGGTTGCGACAAACACACAACGGGTTTCATAGTGCGAGCACCATAGCTGCATGTTTGTTGCATCCGAGGCATACCGGCAATTGATCTGGTCAAACAGCAAGATACCCGCATAATCATGCTTTCTTAACTGTTCATGAATGCGATCAAGCCGGTAGCGCCTTACTGAATCAAGATCAACGGGAGGGTTCGTGAATTCCATCGCGCCATGCTGGCGGGCGACTATCTTTTGCTCAGACAAGTTCATCGTGCATCCCAATGTGAATGTTCAACGGCCCTTCCAGACCGGTTTGCGTTTCTCGGAAAAGGCTTTCGCACCTTCCAGCATATCTTCACTGTTGTACAGTGTCCTGACAGCGGGCAGCGACTGTGAATTGATCAAGTCAAGCGCCTGTTGAAAATCCATGTTTTGCGTCTTGCGCACAACCTCCTTGATCGCTGCAAATACCAAAGGAGGTCCTTCGGCCAGCAGCTGCGCGATTTCCCGGGCCCGCGGCAGCAGCCGATCAAGATTGACAACCTCGTTAACCAGCCCCCACTTCGCCGCTTCCTCTGCATCAATCCAGCGACCGGTAAAGAGCATCTCCATCGCAATGTGATGCGGAATTGTCCTGGGAAGCTTTATCGTTGCCGCGTCAGCCAGGGTTCCGGCATTAATCTCCGGCAGCGCGAAGGCTGCAGAGTCCGAAGCAACAATTATGTCAGCGCAGATCATCAGCTCAAAACCGCCGCCACAGGCAATGCCATTGACTGCGGCAATCACCGGCTTGTTGAGATCGGGCAGCTCCTGCAGTCCGCCAAAACCGCCAACCCCGAAATCAGTGGTTGCACTCTCTCCATCTGCCGCCGCATTGAGATCCCAGCCTGCACAAAAAAACCGGTTTCCTCCCCCGGTGAGAATAGCCACATTCAAGCCAGGGTCATCCCTGAAACCAGCAAACACGCGACCCAGCTCCTGACTGGTCGACTGATCGATTGCATTGGCCCTGGGCCGATCCAAAACCACTTCGAGAATTCGACCATTGATTGAGGTTTTTACCGGTCTTGCATTATCCATGACTTCCACTCGTTTTCATTGACCCGGATCAGGGCATCGGCAGCGACTGCCCCCGATTCACTCACGATCAATGGATTGATCTCAATTTCATAAATATTCTGCCCATATGTACTCATCACGCCTGCCATCTTCCTTATGACATGGACCAGTTCTTCCAGATCGGCATGCTTGCGTCCTCGATATCCAGTGAGGAGCGGCCAGATTTTCAATGCACGCAGTGCTCCGAGAATCTGCTCGTCATCAACCGGCAACAGCAGCAGTTGAACGTCATCTGTCATCTCAACCAGCGTGCCGCCGGCACCAATCATCAGAAAATGACCAAAGTGGGAATCATGGCTGATGCTGACCATCAATTCAACCACAGGATCAGCCACCATCTTTTCGACACGCACACTTTGCCACATCCCAAGCATGCGTTGAACCCCGGTCTCGATTTGCTTCGCTTCTCTCAATCCAATCATAACACCGCCCGTCTCGGACTTGTGCTCCAGATTTGATCCCAGTGCCTTGACGGCAACCGGAAATCCGATCTTGCTAGCTGTTTCGAGCGCCTCTGGGATGCTATGCACGCGCTCTCCGGGCGGCACGGGTATCCGCCAGTTTTCCAGTAATTGCTTGGATGCATGCTCGTCCAGGCTTTCCCGATGCACTGAACTCGTCGATGGATCCAAGAATGACATTCGAGGTGGCTGCATTGGCGATTTCCACTCCATCCCGACCTGACTCAGCGATTCAATAGCTGCCAAGGCCTGATTCATGCCTTGCAATGGCACAACCCGGTTATCGATCAAGTACTTGCCGATCTCGCAGGTGATGTTCTCGGACAGACTGCTTACAACAGCCCCCTTGACCTGGTGTTCACGGCAGGCCTCAACGTAGGCCCGCAGGGTCTTTCTCCAATCTGAATCATCGCAGCGCTCGGGATCGGGAAAATCAATAATCAGGATAAACAGGTCAAAATCTCCCTTCATCATGGCTGAGAACATGCGGTGGGTACGATCAAAATCTCCCCAGATAAAGGTATGGTAGTCGAGCGGGTTGGAAAGGACGACATAGTTGTTGAGCGTTTCCCCAAGGAGCGATTCATGCTCCGGCGTGAACGCGGGAAACTGCACGTTTCGATAACTGGCCAAATCCGCAAGCAGGGAAGCCTCCCCTCCAGAGCAGCTCATTGAAACCAGGCGATTGCCCTCAAGCGGGCCGTGAACATATGCCAGCTTCAGGGCCTCGAGAAATTCTTCGGCTGTATCCGCCTGGCCAATCCCCAGCCGCTGGAAGAGTGCCGAATAGAGGCGCGACTCCCCTGCCAGAACAGCAGTATGGCTTTTCGCGATTTTCGAACCGATCTCCGATTTCCCGGCCTTGAGCACGATGATTACAATTCCCTTTTCTCGAGCATTCTCTGCGATCTGGATAAATCGCGGCACATCCCGCAGGCCCTCGATATGCAGTCCTATGGCCTGGATGTTCACGCATTCCACGGCCGCTTCCAGTGCATCCTCTATCCCCATCACTGCCTGGTTGCCGACGGTAATCAGCCATGCGATTGGCAGGTTCCGCTGCTGCAGGGTAAAGTTGATGCCGAGATTTCCACTGGCCGTTATGATCGCAACCCCCTGGTCCACTCGACACAGGCCATGCTGATCCGGAAACAGCACAGCACCCGTCAATGCATTGATATATCCGTAGCAATTGGGCCCCAGCACTGGCATTGATCCCGCTGCCTGAACCAGTTGCTCCTGCCGCTCTTCACCCGGTTTTCCCGCTTCCTTGAAACCCGATGCCAGACATACCACGCCTCCGGCACCCATTGCCTTCAGAAGGCCAACAGAATCTACGGACTGATCCGCGGATATGCCCAGAAACACGGCATCTGGGATTCCTGGCAACTCATTAATGTGCTTGACGCAGGGAATGCCGGCCAGCTCTGGCTGGTTCGGATTGACTGCCCACAAGATGCCCCGGTAAGACAGTTTTGCACACTGCTCGAGAACCCGTTCCGATTCCCTGCCCCCAACAACCGCAATCGACTTCGGGTTCAGAAAACGAAGCAGGCGATCTCGGTCAAGCTGCAAGATGGATTACCGTGCAGATTCTAGTGGCCGCAAGATCGACCGGGCAATAATCATGCGCTGGATTTCGCTCGTCCCCTCCCAGATCCGCTCAACCCGCGCATCCCTCCAGATTCTCTCCAGCGGCAAATCAGACATCAAGCCCATGCCGCCATGAATCTGGATCGCCTCATCCGCAATGAAAGCCAGTGCCTCGGTCGCCGATAGCTTGGCCATGGCTGCATCCATGTCGGTCATTTCATTGTTGCTGGCCTTGGCGCCAGCTTGATAAGTGATCAGTTCCGCCGCACGCAGCTTCATTGCCATGTCGGCGAGTTTGAAGGATACCCCCTGAAACTGGCCGATGGTCTGATTAAACTGCACTCTGGCTGCGGCATGGCTGCAGGCCAGTTCATATGCCCGATCACATTTTCCGAGGCAGATTGCGGCAACTTGCAACCGGGTATTGCCCAGCCAGTCATTAGCCACCGCAAAGCCCTTGTCCACTTCGCCGAGTACCTGTGCTTTCGGAACCCTGCAGCCATCAAACTCCAAAATGCAGTTGTGATATCCACGGTTGGATACGCTCTGGTAGCCCTCTCTGACTTCAAAGCCCCTGGTTCCCCTGTCGATCAAGAATGCCGTAATCCGTTTTCTGGGGCCGCGCGGTCCTTGATCGACCCCGGTTGCCGCAAACAGGATCACAAAGTCTGCAATATCGGCATGACTGATGAAGTGCTTGGTTCCATTGATAATGAAGTCCTGGCCGTCCTTGTCTGCGCGCGTCGTCATCGAGCGGACATCCGATCCGGCATTGGGTTCGGTCATTGCCAGACAATCGTTTTTTTCGCCTCGAATGCATGGAAACAGGTACTGCTCCCGCTGATCGCCCACACAGGCCTGCAGAATGTTGCTGGGGCGCCCAACCGTATATTGCAGTGCATAGCTCGCCCGACCAAGTTCGCGGTCCAGCATGCACATCGAAAGCGGGTCAAGACCTCCGCCTCCCAGTTCCTGGGGCATGTTGGCCGCATACAAGCCAACCTCAATCGCCCGATTGATGATCTGCTGACGCAATTCAGGGTGCACGCTTCCGGTCTTTTCGACTTCTTCTTCATAAGGATAAAGCTCCTTTTCAACAAAACGTTTCGCCGTCCCGGCAAGGAGTTTCTGCTCTTCATTTGGCTCAAAGTTCATCGCAGTGAATCTTTCGTTGGTCGTTTGATGTGATTTCGGATATTGCTATTTGACAGGGTGCGGGGGCGAATCCTCGTCCTCATGATCCAAAATTCTCGACATGCCCGTCAACATTCATGATTTGACCCGTGATGCGAGCGGCATTGGACGATGCCAGAAACAATGCCATCCGGGCGATATCCTCTGCATCGATGAAGGTTCGCAGCGAACAGCTACTGGTGTATTTTTTTCGTACATCCTGCTGTGACAGGCCACCATGTTCTGATTCTGCCGCGATCACCCTGTCCATGCGGTCGCCATTAATGCTGCCGGGGCAAATCACATTGGCTCGAATGCCATGAGGGCCAAGTTCCATGGCCAGTGTCTTGGTCAATCCAATCACCGCCCATTTCGCGGCCGCATAGGGGGAACGCAATGGGTATCCATGCCATCCGGCCGTCGATGAAATATTTATGATCGATCCGCGCCCGGCACTTTGCATGCTGGGGATCAGCTCTCGACAATACAGAAAGGCCGAATCGAGATTGACGGCAAGGCAGCGGTGCCAGTCATCAAGATCAACATCCTGAACGGGGGCAGTCGGACCGGCAATCCCGGCGCAATTGACTAGAACGTCGATCCCTCCATAAGCCTGGATATGTTGTTTCGCGATGCCCCGGGTTGTCGGTTCATTCGATGCATCGCCAATCGAGACCCTAATTTCAGGCATCGCTTCAGCAAACTGCTCCGCGGCCGCGGCGTCAATATCCACCACATGCACTAATGCCCCGGCATTGAGGAATTCGAGGGCAATAGCCCTGCCGATTCCAGATGCGCCAGCAGTAATCAGAACACTTTGGCCATCAATGTCCATCTTCTAGGAGCCCGGCATTTGGATGGAACGTCCGCAATTCACCGGAAGCTCAAGATTGCGCTGTCCTTCGTAGATTTCCTTTAATCGCTCCATGATTGCCGGTTCGACTGGACAGGACCTGGATTCAAGGGTATTGACATGCAGGAGCATCTGCTCTCCTGTTGCCAGTATCCGATGATCTCTGGCTGCATGCATGACATGATTGATGTGCAATCGTTTTGCATCCAGATTCAGAATTTGGGTTTGGAAATAAAATGCCTCACCTGCCATGATCTCTCCCTTATGGATCAAATGAGTTTCAACCGTAAAATAACTGAAGCCCTGCCCATGGTATTCCTCATTAGCGCCGATCAACTGAAACAGGGCATCCGATGCATCGCCGACCGCTCGCAGGTAGCTGCTTTCCGTCATATGCTGGTTGTAATCAACCCACTCCGGAGGAACTACTCCGGAATGCAGTTGCAGCGGTTGAGTAAAGTCATGACCGGAAAAACCGACCGAAGCTTGATCACTAGTGTGCGAGATGCGATAGAGCTTCTCTTCATATAGCGCCAGCGTTTGACCAGCGCTGGTCTTGTTAACCCTAAGTCCCTGAAGAATAGATACAATGCAGTCATCGCGATTTTGTTCAAGTTCGGATATGGATCGGCCCTGTGCCTGCTGGTCGGACTGCTCGGCAATCCGATTCAACAAGTCGCCAGTCAGGTCTGGCCCGTCAAAACGAGTCCATGGCCATTTCAGGCTCGGGCCGAACTGGGACATGAAATGATGCATGCCCCCTTCCCCACCCGCAACTCGATAAGTGAGATAGGGACCCATGAACGCCCAGCGAATCCCCGGACCATAGGCGATTGCCTGATCTAGTTCATCGGCAGTCGCTACGCCTTCATTGAGCAAATGCAGGGACTCGCGCCACAAGGCTTCCATCATGCGGTCTGCCAGAAAGGCCTGAACCTCTTTTTTCACAATCAATGGATGCATGCCGATCTCTGAATAAAATTCTTCTGCATGGCGAATCGATTGTTCAGAGGTTTGTCGGCCGCCTACGATTTCTACCAGAGGCAGCAGGTAAACAGGATTAAACGGATGGCCGACGATTACGCGCTCCGGATTCTTGATGCCCCGCTGCATGTCACTAGGCAAGAGACCCGATGATGAAGAGGCAATAACGACCTCATCACCGGCATGCGATGCAATCTCCTGGAAGAGCTGCTTTTTGAGTTCAATCCGCTCTGGACCGCTTTCCTGAATGAAGCCGGCACCGCTCACCGCTTCTTCTATGGAATCGACAATCTGCAGTTCTCCTCTGAGTTCAACCGGGGCCAGGGTCATTTTTCGATAGGCCCTGAGTGCATTGTTCAGCACCTTGTCCAGACGTGCAGGCAAAACCGGATCGAGATCGTAAATTCTTACATCAACTGCATTGATTAGCATGCGTGCTGCCCATGCCGAACCGATAACCCCGCCGCCGATCAGCCCTGCCGTGTTCATTCGCATCGGGAGCTATGCGTGTTTATTAAGCTTGAGTTTTTCCCGGACTGCTTCGGGACCCACAATCGAAACGCCCATCGCCGAGAGAATGGTGACTGCCCGTTCTACCAGCTGCGCATTGGTTGCATAAACTCCACGAGAAAGGTACAGATTGTCTTCAAGTCCCACTCGCACATTGCCTCCTGCCAGAACGGCCATGGCTACATAGGGCAACTCGTTCCGCCCAATTGAAAAAGCCGAGAAGACCGATCCTTCAGGCAGGGCATGAACCATCGACATGAGGGTTGTCGGATCATCCGGCGCACCGTATGGAATACCCATGCATAACTGAATCATTGCCGGATCGTCGATAAATCCTTCCCGTATCAGTTCCTTGACAAATACCAGATGTCCAGTGTCAAACACCTCCAGCTCCGGACGAACTCCAAGTTCCTGAACTTTTCTGGCCATGGTTCTCAGCATGCCCGGAGTGTTGGTCATGACGTAGTCACTCTCGGCAAAATTCATGGTACCGCAATCGAGGGTGCAAATTTCCGGCAGGCACTGCTCGACATGCGCAAGTCTTTCCAGTGGACCTGCCATGTCCGTACCCTCTGGATCGAGTGGCAATGGACTCTCGTCATGCCCAAAAACCAGGTCGCCACCCATGCCCGCGGTGGTATTGATGACTACATCCGTTTCGCTGTCCCGAATCCGCTCGACAACCTCGGCAAAATATTCCGGTTTTCGGGATGGTGCTCCCGTTTCGGGATCACGGACATGAATGTGTGCAATAGCAGCCCCTGCCTTGGCTGCGTCAATGGCAGCATTGGCGATTTGTTCAGGGGTTGTTGGAATGTCAGGATGCTTGCCAACCGAGTTTCCGGACCCGGTAACTGCACAAGTGATAAATGCGTTGAAGTTCAAAACCGAGTCCTCAAGTTGCGGTGTATGGGCAAGGTGAAAGTGTCTTGCGATTTGAAGAAATTTTCAAGACAAATTTTTGTCCATAGATACGTTAAGTTGGTTATGAGAGGCTGTCCAACGAAGTGTTTCTGTTGCATTGGAGACCTGGCTACAACCTATCGGCATAATTCTGACTGTGGACAAGGAAGAATTGACAGGGTTGGAGCCAGGGGAAAGGCAAACTCTATGCTGGCTCCCAAATGCAGTACATGGTCGCAGGTTCTTTACATAGTTCTTCATCAATACTGCTGTGGCAGGTTTCGCTCTGCATAGAATGCCGCAAGTGGAGCGCTCATCTTGCTGGCACCAATGCGTTTATCTTTTGTCTCGATCGAAAACTGTTTGACGAAATCGTGGAATTCCTCGTGCATGAGCCCGAACCGGATTTCTTCACGACTACTGAAATAGCGATGCAGACTGGATATCGAATCGTTCAGGGTCTTCTCTTCTCCGACTGCAGTTCGATACATTATTTCCAGAATCTTCAAACATGCATGAGAAAGTATATATGACTATTGATTCGTTGTTCCTGATTGACCCGATAATCCACCTGATGTAAATATTCGACCAGCCCCTCAGCAATTAAAATAACACCCTAATTCCACTACGAAATGCAACAAGGTGATCGATTGCAGGTTACAACCCACTTCCTGGGTGTCGATAACAAGCGGTTACACTTATACATGGCAATGAAAAGAGACTAGGGCTTGTTAACACTACTAAGTGCATCGACCACAAGTGCAAATACGATGAATCCGAGGAAGATGACGTCAAGCCTGTCGTAGCGCGAGAAGACCCGGCGGAAGCCCTTGAGCCGCCGGAACAGGCGCTCCGCCTCGTTGCGCCGCCTGTATGCTTTCCGGTCGCAACCCCAGGGAGCAATGCGGCTGCTCTTCAGAGGCGCTAAGGGCGTGAAGCCGGGGTAGCCGCCAGCTGGCAGGCTACATCGTCTTCGCAAGTACGGTCCATGACTAGAGCCGGGCGGTTCGACGGCTTCTCCAGCCGCTTCAGGAGCTGCCGCCCCTGCGGGGCGTCGTGCGCGTTGCCGGGGGAGAGTGCGAAGGCCACGGCTGTCCTGGCATCCGCGGCAGCCAGATGAAGCCTGGCGGTCCACCCGCCCCGGGACTTGCCGATGCACTGCGGGCCGTTTTTTCCGGAGCGCCCGTGCCGTCGGGATGCACCCTATGCTGGTGCTGTCGAGACTCTGGACCTCGACCCGGATCCGGATCATCTGCTCCCGCTGCAGGTGCCCGAAAACGCGGTCCAGGACGGCGTTCTTCGACCACCGGTTCATGCGCGTGCAGACGGTGTGCCAGTTGCCGAAACGCTCCGGCAGGCCGCGCCGCCTGCAGCCGTGCCCGGCCACGCAGAGAATGGCATGGGAACCTGCAGGTTCGGGAGGCTGACATTGCCCCGCTGCCTCGGAAGCAGCGGCGCAATGCGCTCGTACTGTACTTGTGCGAATTCCATTTGCCTGTTCCTCCGGACTGTTCCAGATGAAAATACAGGCCACGAGCATGCCACATTCATGACGAATTGTGTTAACACGCCCTAGGTTGAAGCATGTGTTGGTGAGTTTATGGAAATACATGTACAGCAATATCCATCACCACACAGCACTTCTATGCCCCTGGAAATTCAGCAGCGCTTGATGGTCTATTACAAAAGTGTATAAGAAGGTTCAGATCCTTTTCGAAGATTGCGACGAATTTGCTTGTCATAGACCAAATTGACTCGCCGTCATTCTAACTGGCGCCACCCGACTCTCTTCTTTCCAGAAAAATCTGCAACAATGGTATTGGATGCTTGAATCTGTTTCGTGGTTCAATTATTCGATGCCATGCTCGGAGTTGTACAGCCCGCAAAATAGTGAAAATGCATCAAGTCCAGTTATGGTTATAGATCCTCAGTCTTGAATTCGCTGTAACCTTCATAATAATAGCTCACATCAATACTTCTCATGAATAGGATGCGATCATCAATTTGATCGCTTAGAGCATTTTTCAGTAGCATCTTGATTTCCAAACCCTTCACCACGCTGCGTTGCATTGCTGAAAGATAATCATCCTTGTCCACAAGATTCCAATCGATTACCTGCTTCAATTCCTTTTTCAGGATTAAATCCAACCAGATGCGGGTGGCTCGTCCGTTGCCTTCACGGAAAGGGTGGGCAATATTCATCTCCACATATTTCTCGATAATTTGATCAAAGTTGTGTTGTGGCATGGTATCAATGTGTTCTAGAGAGGCCGGCAGATACATTGTCGGTGCAAAACGGAAATTGCCCTTGGCGATGTTGACCTCACGTACTTTCCCAGCAAAATCGTAAATCTCATCAAACAAATAGCAGTGAATAAAAGCAAGACCTGCGAAGGTGCCAACTTCCGCTTTGGCAATATCGCCAGAGTCGAAAAGCTGTTTGGCTTTTTGCTTGCTAATTTTTTCCTCGGATTTTTTCCTCGGCCTTGGCAAGTTGAATCTGATTAGTGATGTTTAGCTTATTGCTTAGGGTCATTTTGCTATCGCGTTCTGACTTCTGGGAGAGGTGAGCAGTCTGTTTTGTTTTCTTGTCATGGGCACTTTGAAATTACAAATCTAATATGCCTTGAAAAATTTCAATATAGGCAGGACAAAAAAGAAACATGGGAGAATCAATTGTGAGCACATGGAATAACGAAACCAGCAATCACATTATGGCGCACTGAATTGAGCAAGCAATAGGTTGGGCGATAGATCGATAAGAATGCTTCGAGTATTTGAGGGACACTTTGAGTTTTTCGGAATGATATGACCAATATGAAAGACAGAAACAGGACATCTATCATTGTCCCATTTTCAATGTTCCCTGATCTCGAAAGTTCTTTGTAATCTCGGTATTTCGATTGAATGATCATCCCGTGACACCAAACTCTGAACAGAAATCACGGGCATGATTGAGAATGTTCGCACTGCGTTCCGCTTTCTATGCATCATGTCCTGCTCTTTGAAGAGTCATGGGGTGTCGCTTGCCATATCATTCAGTCGCACAATCTCAGCATCAATTGCCTGCTCATAAGTTTTTGCACGTTCCTTCGAGAACATGTCTACAACTAATCCTGACAAGCCAATCAGCACCAGCGTTACTGCAATGGCGCGTATCGTCTCATTCTCTGATAACTGGAACAGGACTATCGCTATTGCGAAAGCCATAGCGGCACCGATGATTGTGTAAGCATAGAGATCTTCAAACTTTCTCACCCGTGCCTTTTCTGCATGAACAAAACGGGGCGCAGACTGTTCATACATACTCTCATACTGAGTAAGCTTAACGGAATTTCCCCAAGTGCTGACCATCCCGGCTACGATGAAAATCATCGCAACGACAGACAAGGGGATGGGCAACGCCTGTCCGACTGGGGTTGGTGCGAACTTCCAAAGCAGGCCCGCTATCACCAAAAGCAGGGCTCCTACCAGAGCAAGTAACGACATTTCAAAGGCTTCACCCTTGGCCCAGATCATGGTATGGTCTAGAAAATTCATGTCGTGCACCGGTTATTGTTCTTTTCTGTTTCGCTCCAATCCCGTAAACTCTCGGCTGATTTCCATCAGTTTCGCTACGTTCATAGCATCCAGTGCCAGTGGATTAGGCTCCAATAGAATATCTTCATATATGAACTTGCCTGATACAGCCGCATATCTGGAATCGAGAGCAGCGGCCAGGATGCGCTCACCACCAACCCAAGCGGGGGCAGCCAATTTCCCAAACAGTACAACGAAAAGACGCTCTATACCTCTGGTATGACGAACCAGATTTGTACGAATATAACCCGGATTCAGGCAATTGATTGAGGTGGTATTGCCGGCAAGTCGATCGGCTACGTTGCGCCCATGCATAAGCATGCAGAGTTTCGCTTGGGCATACGATTGCAACATGGACCATTTGTGTTTTTCAAGTTGCAGATCATCCAGAAACAGCTTGGCAACTGCTTGGGTAGCCGAAGTTACATGGACGATACAAGCGTTGGGTGTTGCCTTGATCTTTTCAAGCAATAGTTCAGTCAGCAAAAACGGCCCGAGATAGTTAACTGCAAAATTCATCTCATAGCCATCAGGCGACAGTGTGCGTTCTGATAAATTCAGACCTGCACAGTTGATCAGGTAGTCAATGTGCTCGTATTGATCCAGCACCTTACCCGCAGCATTGCGAACTTGCCCCAGGTCGCTGAGATCACACCGAACGAACGTAAACTTTCCCGGGTATCCTGCCCTGAGGAGTTCCTCAAGAACGCTTTCGGTTTTCTGGATATTGCGCCCAAACAGACAGACATCAGCACCCATTTCAGCAAAACGCTCTACCGCTATTCGTCCCATTCCATCTGTACCACCCGTAAAGACCACCATTTTGCCAGTCAGATCCCGGTTTGGAACCTTGGGGGCTGTCTTTCGTCCTAGGAACGTATCGAACCAGCAGTTTCCGAAAGGGCGTTTCATATCATGCCTCGTCTTCTCAATTTGCTTGTGATTTCTTTAGGAATAAATTTACAACCATTTGAATTAAAATGATATTTAAAATTTGGTACCGGTTTGGAAAATCCTCTCGGACTCACCGAAAAACCAGATCGTATATCGTAAAGCAACTCTACAAGCCATCGTGATAACCTACTCATGACACAAGTTTTTAGGTGACGGTATCTCCGCATTGAGGGAATGGAATCTCATATCTATTATAAAACCGATGGGCTCTAATTTAAGACCAAAGGTAGGATCATCCCACGCTAATTTCCAGATGCGAGTACATCATATGGATCATTAATCTATCACCTCACCACACATGACACGGCATCATCCGCCGCGGCCCGGCAATTCC
>JAPOSW010000130.1 GCA_026709505.1 Gammaproteobacteria bacterium
TGATCCTGCGCCGCGTCCGCAATGGCGGGCGCTGGATACGCACGCCTGCAGGGCCTGCTGCAGGCCTTGCAGGGCCGGATTGCGTCGCCTGCAATGCCGGAAAGTCGAGACTGTCTCCGTTTCGGAGGCTGACCGGATGCCTCGCGACCCTGATTCCCCCCTGTCTGTCCATGAAGGCTACGCCCTCATGGACAGACAGGGGGAAGTGTTGCACTTCGGAGTGGAACTGGGGCTTTTCTGTTCAACCGAGCAATTGAAATTTTCCCTTGGCGACACAATATAAAGCAAGAGGCTATCGCTTCACTGTTGAATGGGGAAATTGCGCCATCAGGTTTTGGCCAGGATGCGCTACAATTCGCGCCCTTGATTATGTTAGCCGACAGCCCTGTAATAACTCGCTTCAACTTCCAAATTGAGTGCTTCAAGATGAGTAATCAGCAAACAACCAAAGAATGCGGTATCGCAGCTGATCCAGAAGAAATTGAACTGGATGAGATCGACAAAGAGGATGTTGAAAACCCTCAAGATTTAGAGGTGGAGAATATTGAGTCCGATAATGTCGAAGAAAAGCAGGCAGAGGAAATCAAGCCCAAAACTCAATCAAAGCTTCAGAAACTGGTTCTAAAGGGTCGCTCACAGGGATTCCTGACCTACACCGAAATCCAGGACCACCTTCCAGAGAATATGCATGATACCGACCAATTTGAGGTTGTTGTCAATATGATCAAGGACATGCATATTGAACTGGTAGATAAGGCTCCCGATACCTCGGAAACCCTGACGCTAAAACGAGACAACACCGAAGATCAGGAGGTCATGGAAGAGGTCAGTGCCGCCCTCAAAACTGCGGTTGAAAGCGAATTCGGACGCACTACTGATCCCGTCCGCATGTACATGCGGGAAATGGGCGTGGTTGAGCTGCTCGACCGGGAGAAAGAAATTGAACTTGCAAAGCGCATTGAAGCAGGCAACCGGATTAGCATCGCCTCCATGGCGATTACCCCGGTCGTACTTCGCAAGTTGGTAGGGTATATCAATGCTATCCAGAAAAAGAAAATGAAGCTGACCGACTTAGTGGTTGGCTTCCACGATTGGGAGTCGTACAAGGATGAAACAGTGGCAACCCCGGGAGAACCGGGGCAAAATGCCTCTGAGCAGGAAATGGCAACCGGACCCGACCCTCAAGAAGCGAAAAGGCGCTTCAATAAAATCAAGCGCTCGTTGAAGTCCATGGAAAATGCAATCGAAAAGCATGGTTTGTCGAGCAAGCGGGTATTGAACATCCGTAAACGACTGGGGGACCAATTGATTCTTATTCGGTTTGTACCGGCAAGACTGGAAGAGATGGCGGGAGCTCTCAAGGCTTGCATGGAAGAGCTGAAAACCTGTGAGAGAGGCATAAAGAAGTATTGCGTTAATTATGGGAATGCACCGAGCGCGTTGTTTCTCGAGAATTTCAAGGATCGGGAAACAGACCTTGAATGGTTTGATGAATTTATTGAGATGCATGGCAAGGATTACCCGCGTCTTGTCCGCTATCGTGAAAAAATTCATGAATTGATTTACCGAATCATGAAAGTTGAGAACACGGCTGGGCTTGACCTGCAGGAACTCAGGAAATTGTTTGACGATTTCTCGCTCGGTGAGGTAAAGGCACGCAGAGCGAAAAAGGAAATGGTCGAAGCCAACCTGCGCTTGGTTATTTCTATTGCAAAAAAGTACACCAATCGCGGTTTGCAGTTCCTTGACCTTATTCAGGAAGGCAATATCGGCTTAATGAAGGCGGTTGACAAGTTTGAATATCGCCGGGGCTATAAATTCTCGACTTATGCCACCTGGTGGATTCGTCAGGCAATTACGCGTTCTATCGCAGATCAGGCCAGAACCATACGCATACCGGTGCACATGATTGAAACGATCAACAAGCTCAACAGGGTTTCGCGTCAGATATTGCAGGAAAAGGGACGTGAACCTCTCCCAGAAGAGCTCGCTGAACGCATGGAACTTTCCGTAGACAAGGTGCGCAAGGTGCTGAAGATTGCAAAGGAGCCAATTTCCATGGAGCAGCCGATGGGTGAAGATGAAGATTCGCATCTTGGCGATTTCATTGAAGATCAAAAGGCCCATGCACCGTTCGACAATGCAACCTCATCGGGGCTGAAAGAAGCCACGGATGGAATCCTTGACCAGCTTACTGAGCGAGAGGCTAAAGTCTTGCAAATGCGCTTTGGGATTGGCATGAATACCGACCACACATTAGAAGAGGTCGGCAAGCAGTTTGATGTAACTCGGGAACGAATCCGTCAGATTGAGGCCAAGGCATTGAGGAAGCTCCGTCATCCCAGTCGGTCTGAGCAATTGAAAAGTTTTCTGGACAGTATTTGATATTCGTCCGAGAAGATCGTACTGGTTACGAACAACCCAGTCTGATCTGATGCATATTCATTCGATCAAATCTTGTATCCGGGGCCTGTAGCTCAGTTGGTTAGAGCAGTGGACTCATAATCCATTGGTCGCAGGTTCAAGTCCTGCCGGGCCCACCAGCACATTTTAGACAGCGCTTGATTGTCTAGTCCGGGTTGACTATCTGATGCTTTTCAGAGTCAACACGGGGTTCAAGCATGATAGTCACTGTCACGAATTCCAAGGGTGGTGTCGGCAAGACCACCCTTGTGGCCAATCTGGCCGGATACCTTGCCGACGCGGGAAAGCGGATACTGGCAGTCGATGCCGACATCCAGCCGGCGCTTTCCTCCTATTACCCGATTCAGCGGCAGGCCGGCAACGGCCTTCGGCACCTGGTCACCGAGTGCGATACCCGGGACGTGGTGTCGAGTACGGATATCCCGGGGCTGGACCTAATCTATTCCGACGACCCTCGAGGCACGCTGCAGAACTTCATTCTGCATGCTGCCGACGGGCGGCAGCGCCTGCACTACACGCTCGATCAAATCCAGGGGGACTACGATCACATCCTGATTGACACCCAGGGGGCCGTAGGGCCCCTGCAGGAATCCGCAATCTACGCGGGAGACGTCGTCGTCAGCCCGATCCGGCCAGACAAGATCAGTGCCGCGGAATTCCAGCGCGGATCGGTGCGTGTGGTCTCGGAAGCCAGGTCCGTGGCGCCCAGGATCGGCATGACGGTAGGCGCAATGTACGGCCTGCTTTACGGGATCGAGCGCACGATGGATGCCAGGACCTTTGTGGAGGCGCTGACCGGGCTCTTGCGGGATCGAAATGACGTCTACCTGCTCGAGACCCGGGTTCCTGCAGCGGTTGCCTACAAGAAGGCAGCCTCGATGCAGTTGCCGGTGCACCGCATCGACAGCAGGGCCCGGGGGAAGACGTCCTGTGGGCTCGAGGTCATGTCGCGGCTTGCACGAGAGCTGCTCCTATCGGAAAAAGACAGATCAAACAGGGGAGCGCGATGAAAAATCCCGACCCCCGACAGGCCGCCGCCCTGCTCCGGGTAGAAAACTTCGACTCCGGGCCGGAGACCGACCTCCCCGGATCCCCGGATCCGGTGACCGGAGGCATCCTGCAGCTGCACCTCGATCAGCTACAGGAATTCGACCGCAACCCGCGGCGGGCCGCAAACGCGGAGTATGACATGCTGAAGGCCAGCCTGATCAAGACCGGAGCAGAAAAGGTCCTGCTGACGGTCACCCGGCGTCCGGGCGAAGACTGCTATTTTCCGGCAGCCGGAGGCAACACCCGCCTGCGGATCCTGAAGGAGCTCTGGGAAGAGCTGAGGGACGAGAAATACTGCTGGGTCAACTGCAAGTCCATCCCCTATCAGGACGAGGCTGCAATCATGGTCGCCCACCTGGCCGAGAACGACAACCGGGCCGAATACATATTCATCGACCGGGCCAGGGCGATTATAGACCTGTATGAAGGCCTGAAGGAAAAGTCCGGAGGCGACCTGTCCCAGCGCGACTTCATTGCCCGTTTGCTGGATCTCGGCTACCCGAAGCTGAGCCGGACGCAGTTCGTGCGATACAACTACACGGTACAGATCTACGAGCATATCCCGCAGGCGCTGGATGCCGGCATGGGACTCAGGGCCGTTGATGAGCTCGGGAAACTCCAGAAGCGATTACAGGCATTCTTCACCGGGGCGTGCAGGAGCGATCCGGACATCATTGACCGCCTGGAAACGCTCTTTCCGGTCGTCCTGTCGGAGCGCGACAGTCCGGAGGGAATCGATCACGATTCCGTCTCGCAGAAAATCTTCGTTCTGATGGCCCCTTCCGTGGAGCGTTACGCTCCGGACATCTCTTCCGGAGAACTCGCGACGAAAATGGCACAAATGTGGTCGAAATACTGCCAGCACCCGGATTTTGCGGTCTCGCTCTCGGAGATGGCAGTCCGTCCGGCGGAAAAATACCGCCCCGAGCGCCCGGGACCGCTCACGATCCACGATTTTCCCGATGCCGGAATCGAAGCAGGGGATTCGGAAATCGATCATCGCGATGAACTGGACCCGGCTTTCGATCCGGGTGCGGCAGGGACCGCTCCCCATGATATCCGTCTGCCGATGCCTGTCCCGGACTTGCCGGAGAAGGGGGCGGAGGAGGCTGATGTTGACCACCTGTTTACCCGGCACCGGAACTCGATGGCCCTGGCACTCGACCGGGCCCGGCGCTTCGCCGGACATTTCGGGATCGACCGCCTCGTCCAGACCTTTGCCAGGCCGGAAGAGGTGGGCGGATACGGATTCTGGATGGATATTCCAGTGTCGACCGACAGGCTGGACGAGGCGGCGGAAACTGCATGGTGGTGGCTGTTTGACCTGTCCGGCATCGCCGAGGCCCTCCTGATCGACGCCGCGATCCTCGATGGCGATCCCAATTTCAGGGCATCCCGATTTTCCGCGCTGTACCGTCAGGCCAGAGCTCCGGAGGGGCTGCCGGAGGAAGACAGCCAGGGAATTTTTCTGCAGGCCATGGACCAGGCTGAAGAGCGCGTTGCCCGGAAGCGGGACTATGCGCGGCTCCTCTGGGAAATTCCCGACAGGCAGTATGTCCCCCTGGTCGAGCTGGTCGAGGCGGTCCGGGGAATATCCGAAATCAAGCGCCTGAGGGGCGGCTGATCCCGTGGAAACCGACCGGGACATGGCCAGGCGCATGATAGTGGAACTGCTGGAGAGCGAAGCTCTTTCACCGCATGAAATCGAAAAGGTCGCGCCACGGTGCATCAAGCACGTGCGTATTGACGCCAAGGCCGTGCGCCGTGAAATTTTCCTTGAACGGAAGTGGGACCTGCTGCAGGAAATCGTCGAAGCGGGCGCCAGCAACCAGCTGGTGCGAACCACGTACGGAGTGCCGCTTCGCGACATCACCCGGCTGAGGCAGCGGACGGGGACCTGCAATCCGGGCAGGCCCCGGCGAATGTCGCTGCACGAGCGGCAGGCGCTGGATGAATACATTGCGGAGAATCCCGTGCCGCCCATCCGCTCCCAGATGGCAGAATGGTGCCTGTACGCTCACCGGCAGACCCTGATCCCCTTCATGACGATTCACCGGCGAATCGATGGCCCATCCGCCATGGAGGCAGTCGAATGAAGAGTACCGTGCCGGAGCAGCTCAGCCTGATCCAGGACATGGTGGGCAAGGCAGGGACCGTCGTGCAGGAGACGGGTGGCGACGCAGTGATCTTTCTCGGGCAGCCGACAGACCCGATTCCCAGGGCGCTCATCCAGGACCGCGACCTGGGGGCCTGGGCGAGGCTGATCTGGTGCTACTTCCGCCAGCTGTCCGACAGTCCTGCGGCTACGGGTGCGGCGGGTGACTACGATTCAATCCGTAAGACACTGGGGATCGGCAGCCGCGGAACGGTTTCCGATGCCCTTCAGGCGCTTCGGCTGACGCGCTGGGTGACGTGCCTGTCAGTGCTCGACCGGAGCGGCAGGAGTGTCTACACGCCGAATGTCTACGTGCTGCACAATTCCCCGATAAGCTTTTCCCTGGCGCTGGAACTGGATCCGGCCTATGCGGAGTACATTGACCGCGCACTCAATTCGCCGGGCGTTGGCATCCGGGAACTGGCGAGGCGGATGCTCGACGGAGCCATGGCCGATGACCCGTCCGACCCCGGACTGGAATTGCGGCGGCGGGCGGGGTCCGCAGCAGCGGGCAATTCAGCACTCTGGTATCAGTACCAGCGGGCTCCGGAACCGGAGCAGACCGAACTGGAGGCGGCCGCGGAATGCCGGGAAGAAAGCCGGCAGCGGCAGGAAGAAGCGAAGGCAGAGCTGGACCTGCACGAGGACATTCTCAAGATCAGGAACCCAGGGGTTGCGCGGATCGTCGAGATGAAGCTTCGCGATCTCCCTGCAGACTTGCGGCAGCCGTATCTGGACGAAATGGCAGTCAAGGTGCTGGAGGGAGAGAGCGGCAAGGGCAGGCAGGTAAACAATCCGATAGCCTATCTCGGCTGGCTCGTCAACGAGCACAAGGCCGGGAATGTCGCCATCGACGGGCGGGGAACGAGACTGAAGGAAATGCTGGCCGAGATGGATGACCGGGAACGGAGGGATCGAGTCAAGGCTCGGCAGGCCGAGCAGGCAGACCTTCTGGAAGAGCTGAAAAGCGAGTTTTCCTGGATCAGTCAAAATCTGGAACGTAAAGCCTGGGAGGGCAAGGAACTGCTGGAATTCACCGAGAGAAAGGAACAGCTCGAGAAGGAAATCAAGGACCTGATCGAGTGGATCAAGGCGGCATGACGCGATGAGGACCTTGAGAGATATCCCAGGTACGAAAATCGTGCCTGGGCAGGAGCCGAGTACGATTTTCGTACTTGGCTCTGTCGAGCTGAATTGCGGAGCTGTGAGATGAAATCGTTTTTATCAGCCTTATTTTCAACTGTGAGAAGTTTTAACGAAATATCAATGGTTGACAGCGGGTATCATTCAAAACATACTGAAATCGACTATATAGCCGAAAACCGGCATATCCGGTTTTTTCTGGATGGCTCCGGAGTGACACTCCAAGTACGAAAATCGTACTCGGTTCCACTCCAAGTACGATTTTTGTTTGTAGTAGTAGTAGTAGAAATTTATAACTACTACTACCTACTACCGACTGCCTATTGCCGGGAAAGTCCCGGGATCACGAATTTTCGGAGTGGCCCACGGTGGGCCACCCGCCAGAACGGGGCGATCTGCCTCAAAATCACCAATGAACCAGGGGTAAATCATGAATAAATCCATTGCGGGAGGAATCTGGGGCAGGCAGCTGCCCAGGAAAGAGGCTGGGGCAGGCAGAAGGACGGCTGAAGCCGAACCGCAGCCGGTCGGACAGCTGCAGGGAACGATCAGGGTGGTGATTCACAGCACTCAGGCGGCCCGGCTGATCGACGGGCGGGCAAGCGGAGGCAGCCACATCCGGAGCATCCGGGAGTTTGCGAAACAGGCGCAGATTGCGTTCACGATGTCGGCCTCCGACGATCCCTTTGCGGACTACCTGCTGACCCAGATCGAAACCAAGGACGAGGACGTCAGGAAGAAGATGAGGGAACTGGCGGACAAGTATCACAGACTGAAGCAGGAGGTACTGCAGAACGAGGTTCGGAACGTCGATGGCAGCCGGAAACAGGCTTACGAGCTGTCGCGAACCGAATCGATCCAGCCCCGGACGATGGAGTTCCGGTTCAACCGGTACGCAAGCCAGGTGCTGTACGCCGTGGTGCAGTTTGACGAGCTGGTCGTCCTGATCCAGTCCCTCGTCTACCGCGGCCTGCTTGACCGGGACAGCGGATATGGGGATATCGAGGACGTCAGGAAGGACATGCGTTCGCT
>JAPOSW010000052.1 GCA_026709505.1 Gammaproteobacteria bacterium
CGAAACGGAGTCCAGCAGGCGACCTTCCGGACCTGCGAACAGGAAACCGACTGACCCCCCCCCCCCATCAATCTGCTCGAGGATATTGCCAATACGGCTGATTAGGAGGCAATCCTGTCAGCCGAATCCAGGAACAATCCTGGAATTGCCGAAAGCGTAGGCATGTCCGATCTGGTTCCGTCCGATCGGCACGTGTCTGAAAACAGGGCATCTTGGGGGCACAGTCACTACCCAAAATTCCATCAATCGATATAGAATATCGAAACGGTTCATCCTTGCAAAATCATGTCCTACCGAAATCCGATAAGAATAAACAGGACATGAGTGGGGTCAGACTGCGTGTGAGCCAAAATACGGAAATAGTCAGGCAATATGCAGCCACTCCGAAGCGTAGCAGTCCAACCATCCTCTCCGGTTGTTTTCGAACCCTTGATGATCTACCCTAACCGATAAAAACCACAGCCCTTGATCGATGTCCATAACCCTGACCAAACCTGATGACTGGCATGTCCACCTGCGGGATGGCGCCATGCTAAATCGGGTAGCCGAATATACTGCCCGCCAGTTCAGCAGAGCTCTGGTGATGCCGAATCTTTCTCCTCCCATCGAAACCGTTGAACAGGCACTCGCTTACCGCAAAAGAATACTCGATGCAGTACCTGCCGGGATCGACTTTGATCCCAAGATGACCCTGTATCTTACGGAAAACACTTCCTCAGCCCAGATCGAGAAAGCAGCCGATTGCGAACATGTGCTTGGCTTCAAGCTATACCCCGCTGGAGCCACCACTCACTCCGAGTTTGGCGTAAGCCGGGTCGCGGCAATGATGGATACTTTCGAATGCATGGCGAAACACGGCGTCTGCATGCAGGTTCATGGTGAAGTCACCGATCCCCATGTCGATGTTTTTGATCGCGAAGCCGTGTTCATCGACCAGGTCCTTGATACCGTTCATCGTGAAATCCCCGAATTCAGAATGGTCCTGGAGCATATTACCACCCGCCATGGCATCGACTTTGTCAGGCAATCCAGCTCCAATGTTGCGGGAACCATTACGCCGCAGCATCTGATGTACAACCGCAACGAAATGTTCAAGGACGGAATACGCCCGCACCACTATTGCCTGCCGGTGCTGAAACGGGAAGAACACCGCATGGCCCTGCTTGAAGCGGCAACCTCCGGAGACCCTTCCTTCTTCTTGGGAACAGACAGTGCACCGCATACCCGGCACAGCAAGGAGAACGCTTGCGGATGCGCGGGAATATTCTCAGCTGTGGCGGCCATAGAATACTACGCTGAGATGTTCGACAGCATCGAGAAAATCGACCGACTGGAAGGATTTGCAAGTCATTTCGGAGCCGACTTCTATCAGCTCCCTAGAAATACCGGTCAAATTACCCTTGTCCGAAAACCCCGAACCATTCCGGAAACCATTCAAGGAAACCATGCTGATGACCACGAAGAAGAAGTTGTGCCCCTGAAAGCGGGCGAAGACGTATCGTGGTCTATCGAGGAAGAAACCTGATCCGTAATTCGCATGGGCCAGAACTCCAAGTAGAGGCTGTTCAGTCGGTAGTGGATCAGTCGGAAGTTGCGAAGCCTGATTGCAAGGAGGCAGAAGCCTGACCAACAACAGCCATTATCGGACAAGCCTTCTGGGGCACATCCTGTATTTTGCCGCAAAGTGGCTTGAGCAGGGTTGCTGGTTATGGAAAATATTGGTAGGTTGCAACGGTCATAAAAACAGTTTTAAACATCCAACCCAATTATGGCTGCATATGCTCCTGCCCAGGATCATCAGGAAATAGTTGTAATCGGAGTGCAGTCTCTACACAATCGTGCAGACCCTGGGGCCGACCTCAAGAGAATCCCGTTAAGTCAAATGCCTGTGGAACCTGAATACAGGAGTGAACCGGTCGATCTCCCTATCTATTTGAATATGTTCGATGAAACGTTAGGAAACTAGTGTTTGTTGATAACAAAGAAACCAAATTATCGAAAGTCATCATAAGGCGAATCAGTGTTTGAATTACCACTATAGGCAATCGCCCTGAAATGATAATCAACTTTGACACGGGCAATGGTGAATTGCTGTAAAATGACCTTGAGTTTTATTCTGAAAAAAATCGAATCGCCTGTTTGTCTTGTTTGTTATTCGGGTCAGTCCGGTTCTTAAAACCGATTCGAAAAAATGCTTACGGTCTATTAACCCGCTCGTTGTTTCTGTGTTCTGACCGCAAATAAGCATTGTGGCCACCGAGAATCAGAAACTGTGATCTTGAAGTGGAACCAGATTCAAATTTGACAGCGGACTATTGCAATGTATAAATCATTAAAGATTAAAGGCTATCGCTAAAGGCTATCGCAGATTTTCTACATTTGAGCTGGAAAATCTTGGCAGGATAAATTTGCTTGTCGGAACAAATAACTCTGGAAAAACTTCAATCCTTGAATGCGTGGAATTATTGCAATCAACAAACAATTCAAATGTACTATCCGAGTTACTCAGACGACGAGGTGAGTGTGATACTAGCACAGAGGAAGACGGAAAACCAAGAATGAACTTCGAACATCTCTTCAATGATCGCAACTTTGACATGGATATCACAATTTCGGCAGGTGAAGAGAATATGAACACTAGTCCAAGAACCGAAGTTAATATATCCATCCGGGACAAATTGGAGCTAAACTCATCTACCAGTGACAAGGAATTGCAGGACTTGGATGAGGATTTAATACTTTCGATCATTTGGTCTAATTCCAACGAGCCAATCCGATTCGGTATTAGTCATGAAGGCTATACATCAAGTCGAGGTCGGTCTCCTGTTCCTCGACGATTACAACAGGAACTTCATCCCCCAGTTCAGTTTATCCAAACCAACGGTATGTCTAGTCATGCAGTAAAAGTATTATTTGACAATGTCGTTCTCACCGACAGTGAAAAATATGTGGTTGATGCGCTCCGAATCATTGAGCCCTCTATTGAAAGAATTGCCACAGCAGGCTCTGAAACAAGATTTTTTCGGAGACAGATGGCATGGGGTGAACGTCCTAGAGGAATATTCATTAGAAGTGCAGATAGTGAACAAAGAATGCCAATTGGAAGCGTTGGAGATGGAATATGGAGAATGCTTGGCCTTGCACTGGCAATGGCCGGTGCTAAAAGGCGGGGTCGTCTTAATTGATGAAATTGACACGGGTCTGCACTATTCAGTGATGCAGAAAATGTGGAAGATGATCAGCGCACGCTCTGTGGATCTGGGAATACAGGTATTCGCAACTACCCACAGCCGAGATTGTTATGAAAGTCTGGCATCTATTGTAGAATCTGACTTGCCTCAATCTGAAGTTGCCATTCACCGTATTGAACCAGACCGCGAAAGCGGTGTTACTTTTTCAAATCAGGAAGTCGTTGTTGCCGCGAATCGAGGGTTAGAAGTAAGGTAAATAACTGTCGATGGAAAAGTCAAGAAACTTCTCGTAGAGGGAGACACTGAAAAACGCGTAATTCCCTTCCTTCTTGGTAAAAATGGAGTTCGATGGGATAAAGATAATCCCCCCGTGAATATTGAATCTACTGATGGTATTGAGAATTTGTTGAAACCACATATCGTCAGTGCTGAACTAAAGTCTTCTGGGCTTGAAGCATTGGGCTTGTTGGTCGATGGGAATGGGAATCCAGCAAAGCTGTGGAAACGCATAAGGCAGCATTGCATGGAAGATATTCCAGATATTCCAGAAACTCCTGAAGAAATTCCAGTAAATGGTCTGCATTTAAATCCGCCCGGATTACCAAGGCTAGGGGTTTGGATTATGCCTGATAATCGCAAGTCCGGCATGTTGGAAAATTTCTTGATTGACTTGATTCCGCACGAATCCAGAGGATTATTGGATTTTGCCAGGAGGAGTGTTGAATTGGCCGAAAAAAAAGGGGCTACGTTTAAGCGCAACCATAGGCCAAAAGCTGAAATCTATACATGGCTAGCTTGGCAAAACCCTCCTGGAAAACAATTACATGAGGCCGTGAATTTTGAGATTCTCGACCCGATGAATCAAAGCTCTGCACCTTTTGTTAAGTGGTTCCGCTCATTATTTGAGGTATAGGAATTTAAGCCAAACTCCAATACAAAAGAGAAAAAGAAAAGTTTGTTGTGGCGAGAGCCCTTAATCATTTACTCGCAGTTTCTTTTGATGATGTTTTCCATTGACCGCAGGGTTGACGACACTTTTACATTTCAAATGACACTTTATGAGTCGCTGCTCTCCCCCAAGAAAACGATGTAGCGGGTTATTGAATGTCTGTCCGCTCTATTGCGAGTGTTGCCGTGTTCTACGGGTTTTCTTCGGGTATTCTGACTGCATCACCTTTCAGTATCCGTTTAATTGCAGTCAAGGTTTTATCCGGGAATGTTCATCGTCTGGGGATAGCTCGATAGTCGGCAATAAGCTTGTGCCATCCTGAAGGAGCGGAAGATTTCGGACATTTTCTGCCTGCCTTGTTCATTCTGTGAAATCTTTCAGCCGCATTATGCCGATATCGACATAATGCGGCCAAATTCTTTATGCGACGCGACGTCTTATGTCGCACCCATCCCGTAGTATCCACTCCATAACTGACATTTATGAATTTGAAACGGAGTAGACCGATGAAGAAAAAATTAATTCCATGTGCTTCTGACATTGAACTGGAGTACGGGCACCGCCTTATAGTGAAATGGGTTTCCAACATTGTTTCCGGCATGCGATTTCCCTCGGACGAAGCCCAGGATTTGCTTGGCGAGGTAGCCAAGGGAGAATCCTTTGCGGATTTCCGTGACGCGAAGAACACCGCTCCCCTGTTTGATTCACTACTCAAGACTAGGGATGTATCGGTGCAGCGATTCATGGAGGTACTGGGCCATTTACAGAAGATAACCCGGGGAATCCTACCTAGCCTGCCGGCACTCCGACTTAGGGAACTTAGTCGGATCCTGGGACTGGACGGCAAGGATATTCGTATTCTGGAAATTCTGCTGTTCAGCCAGATTCCGGGATCGGCAGAGATATTTTTAGACTTCTGGCTGGACGATCGGCATCGTGGCAGCTCCCGAACCCGTTCCCGATATCGTGATCTCAATGCAGGTAATCGAGATTTGCCTCGGTTGCTCGGCATGTCCAAAGCGGAATTCCGACGTCGCATTGACCCGAAGTCCCGCCTGGGCCGGAGAGGACTGATCGAAGTAGACGACGACCTCGACATCGAAGGGCCAGACACGTTACGCCGACTTTACCTGAATATCGACAGGCATGCGGATGTCAGATCCTTGCTGCTTGGGCAAGTGCCGTCGAATACGGACCTGGAGTGGTCCGATTTCGCTCACCTGGGACAGGACAGGGAGGATATCGCTACCATCCTTGGAGGCTCAATGGTTGGGGAAAGACCAAGTGGAGTAAACATACTCTTGTATGGTCCGCCGGGAACGGGTAAAACCTCTCTCGCCAGGGTAGCGGCCCAACATGCGGGACTTCGCCTGCTGAATGTTGGGGAAGCGGATGAACAGGGCTGGGAACCGACCGCTAGGGAGCGGCTCCAGGATCTGCACTTAGCACAGAACCTGCTTGATGGTGACGGCAATAGTGTGCTCCTGCTCGACGAGATGGATGACGTCCTTGATAATGGACGGATATTTGGAGGATGGGAAAAGCCAGCAGAACGAAACGGGAGGTCGCGAATATGGCTTCACCGCCTGCTTGAAAACACACCGGTGCCAACGATTTGGATTACCAATTCTGCCGGTACTATTGACCGGGCGATACTCCGACGGATGACATATGCCCTGGAACTCAGGCTTCCACCAGCCCAAGTACGCACAGGCATATGGTCCCGACAATTGGCCCGCCATGGGGTTGAAGGGGATGCGGAGGAAGTCCGGTCTCTGGCAGAAGGATTCGAAGCGCCGCCGGGCGTGGCAGAAGGGGCGATTCTAGCGGGCCGACTTGGTGGTGGAGACATTGCTCTAGTCCGCCGCAGTGTGGACAAACTGTCTCGGTTGATTGGCTGCAGGCGGCCGAGTGTTCGAGGGATTGTGGACTTCGACCCAACCCTGCTAAATGCTGACCTGAATCCAGTGGAACTGGCAGAGCGACTTGTTTCAGGCGGCGAGCGGAGGTTTTCCATGTGCTTGCAGGGGCCTCCGGGTACAGGCAAGAGTGCCTATGTTCGCTATTTGGCTGAACGATTGGGGATGGAGGTGTTGCTCCGTCGAGCGTCGGACTTGATGAGTCCGTTCGTAGGCCAGACCGAGCAAAGCATCGCTCAGGCTTTTGGCATTGCGCGAGATACTGGGGCGTTTCTTGTGTTCGACGAGGCTGATTCCCTGTTGAGGGATCGGCAGAGTGCCCAACGCTCATGGGAAGTAAGTCAGGTCAATGAGATGCTGACCTGGATGGAGAGCCATCCGTTGCCTTTTGCCTGCACCACAAATTTTGGAAGGTCACTGGATTCGGCATCTACAAGAAGGTTCCTGTTTAAGATCTCGCTGGACTATCTGAACCGTGACCAGTCCCGGCTAGCATACAGTAAATGGTTCGGACGGAAGGCCCCGCAGACGCTAGACAGGGTGCAGGAATTGACACCGGGCGATTTCGATGTGGTTCGGCGCAAGACCAGATTGATGGGCGGGGAGTATGACGGGGAAGAGACAGTGTCCCTCCTGAGGGCCGAGGTGGAAGCTCGGCAGGGGGGATGCCGGACACCAGTGGGTTTCCTTGGACATGGAAGCACTAGCGCATGATCCACGGTAGCGATCTTTCCTAAGATTATCGTATTCTTGCATGCTTGGTCATTGGGTTTGTAACTGGTTAGGGACGTTAACCAGTGCACTGAGATTGTATTCCCCCATGAACCATATCGGTCTGAATGGTGGAAGGACATTTCGAAGATGAAAAAGAAGTGGCTCTCGTACCCCAAACACCGGGCCATGAGATGTCAATACAACATATATAATTCAAATCTGACTGCTGAGCAGCTATTAACACAAAATGGCGGCAATCCCCATATCTTGTCAAGGTTGATCGTATGATTGCTAAATGCAAAGTGATGACAACTATTGACTGTATCCGTTTCCAATCGCAATAAAATAATCCAGTCAACTGCTTCTTGTTTTGTGGAAATTGATGGAGGCAGCTGGACGAAATAGAATCCATAGATTGATTTTGCTGATAGTAGAATCAAAACCGGAATTCGCCATGGTAGCCGGCTCGGTCCAAACGCGCGGGTTGGGATGACGGAAACGGCTGACTGATTCAAAATCCCGACCCAGAAGAGGAAAAGATGCCAAATTGGCAAACACGACATTGCGCCATCCGGTAACTCTAATGACCATACCGGTTTATCCCAAAAGTCGGAGCACTCGGGATATTCACGATAGACTTTGCCAGAAAAATCCAGATTTTGCGGTGGACATTCATTCCATCCAGCGTAGCCTTGACGAACTGTCTCGTCAATTTCCAATCACGGTAGACCGAAAAGTAGTCGACAGTACTGGTGCTGGACGAATCCGGATACGTGGTTGCAGATACCAGCAATGAGTGAGGCAGCGGCCTTCATGCTGCGACTGGCGGAGGAGTATCACGCGCCGGCTTTTCCTCCAGAGAGCCTACGTGTTCTTGGACCCTATTTCAAAAATACGGAGGATATACTGCGAGGTACAGACCTTGGGGTTTGGTCGGAGCGGGTGGCCCTGATTGATCGCGGTCCGATCCTGGAGCCTCCGTCGATTTCAGACGATATCCGGGAAGCGGTCTGCGGAGCACTGATCAGCAGGAAACGACTTTATGTGGTTTACCGAAGTCGGGGGGAGACTTCATCTCGGGAGATGGAGTTACGCCCTCTGGGCATGGCGGTTCGTAGTGGGCTAACTCCCACACTAATGGAGTGCAATACCCCGGAATGCAGGAACGTGTCGAAATCGACAGCCAGAGTCAATCTTCAAAAATGAGCCGATTCTCAAATTGGGACATTACCGTTCCAGTCAGCCCTGAAGCAGTAATCCCATCCTACAGACGATCCTCGAAGACTTCAATTTCGGCCTGATCTCTCAACTGTTTCGAGAATCCTGACATCATTCCCGCTCCCTCGCCGAAAACCAATCGATTCGAGAATGCCTGACGAGTCGAATCATCAATCTCATCAATAACGCCATCAGTTACGGAATCCAGCTTGTACAAGGCATAATCGCCATTCGATAGAATTGCACCGCCAAACAGGACTTCGCCTTCCTGCGGCCGGGCAGATGCATAAACAGCCTCGCCGAGTGCGCGTCGATCACCCGGCACTTCAGCACGGCTTGGGAACGTCAGGTCGCTAATATCCAACCCCTTGTCCTCGGTGAACTCGATCCAGCTCTGAGATGCCGCATCCATCTTATCAAGCATTTGCAAGTACTCCTTGCCCAATGACAATACTTCCTGTTTCGCATGTTCGTCCCGCAAGATCGAAACAATCTCGTCACGCACCCCATCCAGGGATTGCGTCATAGCCGGTTCATGTTCGAGTTTCTGAATGGCAATGATTCGGTCAAAGCCAATTTCAATCGGCTGGCTGACTAGGTTTTCATTCAGCACTTCTTCCGAAAATGCCGCCCTGCGGACTTTCGCTTCACTGGTCACCCCATCTCCCGATGCCTCAGTAAACCAGTCGCTTTCTTCAATAGTCAGTCCCAGCTCATCAGATACCAGTTCCAGACTTTCAGGATGCTCAAATACGAGATTCATGAACGGTTCTGCCAACTCGGCGAATCGCTGTTCAGCCAGGATGTCCCTCAACTCTTCGACCACTCCTTCCCGAGCCTCCTCAAGTGTTTGCTGCTGCACTTCGGTCAACTCGACGAGGTTGATGATGTGATATCCGTATTGTGTTTCCACCGGCCCTTCAATATCGCCTTCACTCATTCCGTAGACGGCATCTTCAAACGGCGCGACCATTTGTCCTCGCGCAATGATGCCAAGGTCTCCGCCATTGCTCCTTGAACCGGGATCATCGGAATACTGTCCCGCCAGTTCAGCAAAATCCTCGCCGCTTTCCAGGCGCTCAAGCAGCTCGTCGGCCAGATTCAGCTTCTCTTGGCGCTCCTCATCCGTAGCTGAATCATTCACAGCCACCAGAATATGTCGCGCCCTGCGACTCTCTGCAGTCTGATATCGGCCTTTGTTGTCCTCGTAAAATCCTGCAATCTGCTGATCATCGGGCTCCATCAGAATGGACAAGGACTCAACATCCAGCTCCACAAAGCTGACTTTCATCCGTGCCGGACTGACAAAATCTTCAGAGTTGTTATCATAATAATCCTTGACCTCATCCTCGTTGATTTCGATGCCCTCTGCAAGGTCCCGAACCTTCAGCAAGGCATACTGGATATCACGCTGCTGTTGCCGGATTGCAAGCAGTTGATCGACCTCCGTATCCAGAGCAAAAGCAGAATTGACAATCCCCAGGCGCACCTGACTGGCCGCTTGGTTCATGCGCTCTACCTCTTCATACAATTGCGGCGTATAGCGATTGGCTGCCAGAACAGATTGATACTGCACCGGATCAAACTGTCCGTCTGCCTGAAAAATCTCTGCATTGTGAATGGTTCGATTCAGCTGTTCGTCGGAGATCCGGAATCCCTGTTCAACGACATATTGATCGATGATAGTTTCATTGATTATGGAATCGAGAACGCTTCTTCTGACCTGCATTGATTCAAGCATCTCGGGATCAAAGGAATCGCCCAGTTGCTGCCGCAAAACCTGGGCACGGTTTTGCAGACTGTCCTGATAAGCGTAAAGCGACAGGCGCTCACCGTTGACGGAAGCGACCGAGACCTCGGTTCCTCCCTCAAAATAGGAGTTAATGCCCCATAAGGCAAACGGAATGGTGATCAGGATGACAATCGCCCAGGCTACCCAGCCGGTAGCGCGTTGCTTGATCGCAGTTAACATCGGTGGGTCTTCTGGCCGAACTCAATATGAAAAAGGCATCTTCGGACCGGCAACCATGCAAAGAAATCAACTTCGGAGATGCCCTAAGGGCACACAGTGCCAATCCAAAAACGCTCTAAAAGACTACATTGGCGGAGCGGACGGGACTCGAACCCGCGACCCCCGGCGTGACAGGCCGGTATTCTAACCAACTGAACTACCGCTCCGATTCTTGGTGGGCGCTGCAGGGATCGAACCTGCGACCCTCGCCTTGTAAGGGCGATGCTCTCCCAGCTGAGCTAAGCGCCCAATCGGATTAATTTATCCTATCCTTCAATGCTTTTCCGGACTTGAAACGGACTTGTTTTGAAGCAGCAATCTGGATCGTCTCTCCGGTACGCGGATTGCGGCCAGACCGAGCGCCTCGTTCGGAGACCGAAAAAGTTCCAAAACCAATCAGGCTGACACTGTCACCCTGTGACAAGGCCGAGCCAACAGCATCGACAACTGCATCCAGTGCGTTGGAAGCATCCGATTTGGAAATGTTTGCGTTGCTGGCAACATGGTCGATAAGTTCTGCTTTATTCATAAAATTATTCCTCTATTTATTAGTTGTGAAAATACCCCAGCCGTACCGGCTACAGCCGAGATAAATTAATTTGATTCATATGGATTTCCCGATGGGAAATTCCAATAATCCGGTATGACTGCCATTACAGGCAGGAAAATTATAACTTTTTTGACACTTGTTGTCAGTTGATAAATACCATGGCCCCGACTAATGTGCCGTGACCGAGGCCCCGACCCGATTCCGCCGGTCATCTTCCTGTTCTGTCAATTCATCCTCGGCGATCTGGTCATCCGAAAGCGGCACCGGCACCCTCTCTAGCGCATAGTCTACCACCTGATCAATCCACTTGACCGGATGAATCTCGATTTCCTTGCGGACTTTCTCCGAAACATCCTGTAAATCCTTTTCATTCTCCTGCGGAATGATTGCCAGCTTGATGCCGGCGCGATGCGCAGCCAGCAGCTTTTCCTTGAGTCCACCAACCGGGAGCACTTCACCGCGCAAGGTAATCTCGCCGGTCATCGCAACGTCCGATCGTGCTGCAATTCCGGTCAATGCGGAAACGATTGCCATGCACATGGCTATGCCGGCACTCGGCCCGTCCTTGGGAGTTGCCCCCTCCGGGACATGCACATGGATATCCTGCTGCTGATGAAAATCAGCCTTTATCCCCCAGCTATGGCTTCTGCTTCTGACCACGCTTATGGCGGCCGAAATCGATTCCTTCATCACATCACCGAGCTTGCCAGTAGAAGCATGCCGCCCTTTCCCAGGCATGACCACCGCCTCAATGCTCAATAACTCCCCGCCAAACGAAGTCCATGCCAAGCCCTGAACCTGTCCGATCTTGTTCTCTTGATGGACCTCGTTGCGCCGGAATTGCTTGACTCCCAGATATTTTTCAAGATTCCGTACCGTGACACGGTTCTTCTCGGTGGATTTGCTGAGCACTAGATCCTTGACCACTTTTCGATAGATCTTGGATATTTCCCGTTCAAGATTCCGAACCCCGGCTTCACGTGTGTAAAAGGTGATCACATCCTTGATCACCCGGTCAGTCATGTGCGCCTCGCCCGGCTTCAATCCATTGTACTTTTTCTGTTTGGGTATGAGGTATCGGTTGGCGATTTCCAGCTTCTCTTCCTCGGTGTATCCGGAAATCCGAATAACTTCCATTCTGTCCAGCAACGGGGGAGGAATATTGAGGGTATTCGCAGTTGCGATAAACATCACTTCTGACAGATCAAAGGGCACTTCCATGTAATGATCGCCAAAGCGGTGATTTTGTTCCGGGTCCAGCACCTCGAGCAAAGCCGAAGACGGATCGCCCCGGAAATCCATCGACATCTTGTCCACTTCATCCAGCATGAATAGCGGATTCTTGGACTTGGCCTTTGACAGATTCTGAATGATCTTGCCCGGCATCGAGCCAACATAGGTTCTGCGATGACCGCGGATTTCTGCTTCATCGCGCACCCCGCCCAGGGACATGCGGATGAATTTTCGATTGGTCGCCTTGGCGATCGATTCGCCCAATGAGGTTTTGCCTACCCCCGGGGGGCCAACAAGACACAGGATTGCCGCTCTCGGCTTCCTGACCCGCGTCTGAACTGCCAGATACTCGAGAATCCGCTCTTTTACTTTTTCAAGCCCATAATGATCGTCATCAAGAATTTTCTGTGCTCGCTTGAGGTCCTTTGAGACTCGAGTTCGGGCCTTCCAGGGCAGGGCGAGCAAACTATCGATATAGTTGCGGACCACGGTGGCCTCGGCAGACATCGGGGACATCATGCGCAGCTTCTTGAGTTCGGATACGGCCTTTTCTTTGCCTTCCTTGCTCATGCCCGCTTTCGAAATGCGGTTTGCCAACTCATCGTTTTCGCTTGTGCCTTCCTCGCTGTCCCCCAATTCCTTCTGGATGGCCTTGAGTTTTTCATTCAGGTAGTACTCGCGTTGCGAGCGTTCCATCTGTTTCTTGACGCGGGCACGGATGGTTTTCTCGACCTGGAGCCCTTCGACTTCCTCAGCCAGTTTTACCAGCACATGTTCAATCCTGGCAGTTTGATCCACAATTTCCAGGATTTTCTGTTTTTCATCGTTTTTAATATTGAGATGTGCGGCAATGATATCTGCCGCGGGACCGACTTCATCAACCTTGTTCAGCGATGAAAGAATCTCGGCCGGTACCTTGGGATTGAACTTGATGAATTTCTCGAACTCGCCAATCGCTGTATGCAACAGGGCTGTTGACTCCGAAGTGCTTATTTCGACGTCTTCAATCAATTCAAGATCGCAGACAAAGCAGCTTCCGAAGTCCTTGAACTTCAGGGCATTCGCTCGATGCTCTCCTTCCACCAGCAGTTTGACTGCCCCATCGGACATCTTCAGCATCTGCAGGATGGAAGCTACGGTTCCGGTCCGGTAAACCTGATCAATGCTCGGATCGTCATGAGCCGCATCACGCTGGGTAACCAGAAAAATCCTCTTGTCTTTTGCATCCATGGCCATTTCCAAGGCCTGAATCGACTTCTTCCGCCCCACAAACAGTGGGATTACCATACGCGGAAAAACCACTACATCCCGAAGCGGCAATACGGGTACCCCCGTCAAGAATAACGGTTCCTGCTTGCTCACTGAAAATCCCTCATGACTGCTCCCGTTCAATTAATACAGCTGCTGCATTTGTACACTTCCTAGGAGGAAGAACCCGCAACAGATTTCCTGTCCGTTTCATCGCTATATACATACAGCGGTCGTGACCCTTCCGAAATCACCGAACCATCCACCACCACTTTGGCGACCCCCTTGATTGAAGGCAGCTCATACATGGTTTCGATCAGGGAATTTTCCATGATGGAACGCAGGCCCCGTGCACCGGATTTTCGATCCATGGTCTTGATGGCGATCTGCTCAAGGGCATCCTTGCGAAACACCAGTTCGACTTCCTCCAGTCCAAACAGGCACTGATATTGCTTGATTAGGGAGTTCTTGGGTTCCTGAAGGATTCTGATCAGGGATTCCTTGTCCAGCTCTTCAAGTGTTGCAACCACCGGCAGCCGACCGACAAACTCGGGAATCAATCCGTATTTGATCAGGTCTTCGGGTTCCAGCTGATTCAGCAGTTCACTGGAGCGTTCCTTGTCGGACTTGTCCTTGATATCGGCCCCGAATCCGATGCCCGATTTTTCAGTTCGGTTCTGGATAATTTTCTCGAGTCCGGCGAATGCGCCGCCGCAGATAAACAGGATATTCTTGGTATTGACCGAAATAAACTCCTGTTGGGGGTGTTTTCGCCCGCCCTGCGGCGGTATCGAGGCATTGGTGCCTTCGATCAGTTTCAGCAAAGCCTGCTGTACGCCTTCACCGGAAACATCTCGGGTAATCGATGGATTTTCCGATTTGCGGGAAATCTTGTCAATCTCGTCAATGTAGACGATGCCGGTTTCGGCCTTCTCCGTGTCGTAATCGCAATTTTGCAGAAGTTTCTGGATGATGTTCTCAACATCCTCGCCCACATACCCCGCCTCGGTGAGAGTAGTCGCATCGGCAATCGTGAAAGGCACCTTGAGTTGTCGTGCTAGCGTTTCGGCTAGCAGGGTCTTGCCCGAACCAGTCGGCCCGATCAGCAGGATGTTGCTTTTGGAGATCTCGACCTCCTCGCCTTCCTTTTCGTTCTCGATACGCTTGTAGTGATTGTAGACTGCAACTGACAGGAGTTTCTTGGCGCTCTCTTGCCCAATCACATAGTCATCAAGAATTTGATGAATGTCCCGGGGCCGGGGAAAGGACTTGTAATGCCCTCCAAACGGATGACTGTTGTTGTTTTGGTCATCCTCTTCACGGATAATGCTGTTGCAGAGCTTGACGCATTCATCACAGATATAGACCGATGGTCCTGCAATCAGCTTCTTGACGTCACGCTGGCTCTTTCCGCAGAACGTGCAGTGCAGGACTTTTCCGACTTTTTTGGATCGGTTAGCCATACGTCTAGGTGTATGCTGGCCCTTTCAATGCGGAGAATTTCGCAGTAAAGGCTATCTTGGTGGATTGGAGCATTCTGGTTCGCCGGTAATGTTGCTGACAGGAATTATACAATTATTTTGCACCTTTCCAAATCTCTCTGCCGTCATCTGCCGTCAGCTTAACTGTATGATTTTCTATTTAAGAATGTGTCTTCCATGAAGATTTTCAAGCAATAGCCTTTTGTCGGGCATTGGAATTCAGCTCTGCCAACATGCACTAAGGTAGTGTAGGTCCATGTTTTTCCATCTGCCGCTTGATGGACGGTATATCCTCCTTGTTCCATCCTTTGGCTTGCAGAAATAGTGGAGAGAAAGTGCCTTGTTCGAATGTGACGAAAAAATGCATGACTCTCTTTCCATATGCTTCATAGCTCAATGCGCAGTAACTCAGGTGTTTTCAGACTCACTGCGTGATTTCAAAACGGTATCAATCAGTCCATATTTTGCGGCATCCGGGGCACTCATGAAATGATCCCGATCAGTATCTGCCTTGATGCGTTTGAGGGTCTGGCCGGTGTGGTCTGAAAGAATCTTGTTCAGGCGGTCTCTGACACCGAGTATCTCGCGGGTATGAATTTCAATATCCGTAGCCTGACCCTGCGATCCGCCCATGGGTTGATGGATCATGATTCTCGAATGGGGCAGTGCGAAGCGCTTGCCCTTCGAACCGCCTGCCAAAATCACGGCACCCATGCTGGCGGCCTGCCCAACGCAAACGGTACTGATATCCGGCCGGATGAACTGCATTGTGTCATACACTGCAAGACCGGATGACACAACACCGCCCGGAGAATTGATATACAGGGAAATATCCTTTTCGGGGTTTTCGGACTCTAGAAACAACAGTTGGGCAATAATCAGGTTGGCCATGTGATCGTTCACCGAGCCGATCATGAATACTACGCGCTCTTTGAGAAGTCTCGAGTAGATATCAAAAGCCCGCTCTCCTCTACCGGTGGTTTCGACCACCATGGGAATCAGGCCAATATTCCTTGTTGCTTCAAGGTCATCAATATGTTGATTGGTCATTTTTCACGTAATTGTTCGGGTATTCCACTTGTCAATCCAGGATTCAACAATCAGGCGTAGTTGCCATTCAAGCTCAAGGCATGGATTCGTCAGCATCAACATGCTTGGTTGTGTAGTCCGCTGTCTCCATAATCTTTTCAACTGCTTTTTTTTGCTTGAAGGCACTTTGGAGAAAATATGCTGTATTTCTATCACTCAATGCATGTTTCACGTATTCATCAGGGTTATCATACCCTTGGGCATCTTCATATACGAATTCTTCCAGCTCTTTGTCATCTAATGTGGAATTATAATGCTCGTCATAAATATGATGGGTAATCAGTGTAAACAGAGTATCTCTCTTTCGGTTCTCGATCTCATCCTCATCAATATTCGGCAGAATTTCCTCATCCAGAATCGGATAAGGTCCTAAAGCCAGTCCGCTGTCAAGATACATGCAGCGAGGTATGGTTATCTCGTCGGTTCTCTGGCACCTCTCATACAAGGCGTTTTTTATGCTGGTTCGATTGAGATTCTCAATGTTTTTTTTCAAATGCCTTTCCAACTCCTGCGTGACTTCTTTTTTCAACTGCTCAACACCGCCCTCCTTGATTCCCAGTTTTTCCGCTAGTGCATCGTCAATTTGAGGTTCCTTGCCGAACCTTTCAACCTTATGAATTAGAACAAGTAAATTGCGCTTCAATTCGTCTTTCGGTGCAACACCGGTCCGAAGGGAGAAAGGATCAAATTCAATTTCAATTCGATCTCCGGCACGAACACCTTCAAGCACCTTGTCAAATTCCTTCATATTCGAGTTCAGGCCAGAGTAGTAGAACATCTCTGCGGTGAAGGCCTTATCGGTCAGGTCAGCGAGTCGGTACTGCAAGGTAATTCGCTGATCACGGCCACTGGAGACTTCTGCTTCGACATATTCAGCACGCTCGACAGCAATTTTCCTGAGAGATTTCCGGATTTGTTCTTCCGTGAGTTCCGATTCAGTGACCACGACAGGCAAGTTTTCGTAGAAAGAATCAGAAATTTCCGGCATTGCTTCTATTGTCACTGAGAATTCAAAGTCAGTACCACGCTCGTGGGGAGTGAGTCTAAAGGAGGTAAAGCCAGCAACATCCAATTTCTTGGCATCAAAAGCATCCTGGATCCAGACTGGCATCCTGTCTTTGATAATCTCGGCCGAGAGCGGTTTTCCGTATCGTTGAACCATGACCTTGAATGGAATTTTGCCGGGCCTGAATCCAGGCATTTTCGCATCTTTCGCATACTCTTGCACTTCCTTGTCCACCTCGGAATCAATCCAGTCAGACGGAATGGAAATGGTGAGATTGTGTTCTAACGGGTTGTCTAGTTTTTCTACCGAAACCTGCATTTAATGTTAACCTGAATGCCTGGCTTTACTGTTGCCATTGCAGTTATTAGCTGCAACTCGAGATCATATTGCCATGGTTATTTGGGGAGTTGGTGCGAAAGGAGAGACTCGAACTCTCACGGGTTGCCCCACTGGAACCTAAATCCAGCGCGTCTACCAATTCCGCCACTCTCGCACATCTCTCTACGCATCGCTACAGCGATGCGTAGAGAGGCTTTCCCAAAGAGGCCAAGCTGGGGTGAACGATGGGACTCGAACCCACGACGACCGGAATCACAATCCGGGGCTCTACCAACTGAGCTACGCTCACCATAACCTGTATACGAACCATTAATTATAACCGTTGTTTGGCGCGCCCGACAGGACTCGAACCTGTAACCTACGGCTTAGCTTACCCGCTACGACTTTCGCCGCCTCAGTCGTCCATGGCCGAGTTTGGGGTCTGGACTATATCTTCACCATTTCAGGTGGAGCACGTATAGTCTCTACGGATCCCCCAACGAATCTTCCAATCCGTCACGGTTTCCTCGGTATTGCCATCGTCAGCGAACCGGCTTGTTTCGCCGTTTTTCTTCGCCCCGTTAAGGTTTTACCGATACAGTGCTCTCCACTCTGCGGGTTTTTTTTCCCGCAGAGGCTCCTATTTTCGGGAATCGGCCAAGGACAAAGCCGAAGTCGAAACCCTGCGCAAAAAGGCCGTTGCTCTATCCAATTGAGCTACGGGCGCTCTCGACAATGGAAATAAAATGGTCGGGGTAGAGAGATTCGAACTCCCGACATCCTGCTCCCAAAGCAGGCGCGCTACCAGACTGCGCTATACCCCGAGTTACGCCAAGAACCTTTGACGAAGCGCAATTCTACCCGAAAAAGGTTGAAGATGCAGGGTAGTTTCAGGCTTTTCGCATGCAAAGCATGCGAAACACCTTTTGGTGCAGACATGCCGCCGAACTGGTGATGGGTTTTGCGGCATCCACGCTTGAAAGGCGGGAAGCCAACCCCCATTTTTACGGCACTTGCAATTAATTCAAATCCCGATCATGAGTTCCGAGACAAAACCCAAATCGAAAAAAACCAAGACAGGCACTCCAGCCCCCGAAACCCGTTCTTTTCAGGCTGAGGTCAAACAGTTGCTGAATCTGATGATTCACTCATTGTACAGCAACAAGGAAATATTTCTGCGTGAACTGATTTCAAACGCTTCCGATGCCTGCGATAAATTGCGCTTTGCATCCCTCACTGACAAGACCCTGCTCGAGGACGACGAGGCACTTGGAATCTGGATTACTGTCGGCCCCGAAAAGAAGACGATCATCATCCGGGATAACGGCATTGGCATGGATTATGACGAGGTGGTTCAGGATATCGGCACCATTGCCCGCTCAGGAACTCGGGCCTTCATCGAAAAGATGGAAGCTGAAAAATCCTCCGGTGATGCCGACTTCATCGGCCAGTTCGGGGTCGGATTCTATTCCTGCTTTCTGGTCGGCAAGCAGGTCACCCTGCTCACCCGGAAAGCCGGATCTCCATCCAAGTCGGGAGTCATGTGGAGCTCCGATGGTACTGGCGAATACACCATTACGTCCATAGACAGACCCAGCCGGGGAACCGAGATCATCATCAATCTCAAAGACGACGATTCCCAGTATGCAGATGAATACCGCATCCGGAACATCATCGAAAAATATTCGGACCACGTCTCAATCCCGATTCTGATGCCCAAGGAACCTGAGCCGGCTGATGAAGAATCCGATGATTCGGAAAAGCCCGAATCCAAGCAGGAAGAAAGCGAGGAATGGGAAACCGTCAACAAGGGTTCGGCCCTTTGGACTCGCCCCAAAACAGAGATCACAGAGGAGGAATACAACAAGTTCTACTCCTCGCTGACTTACGATTCCACTCCCCCTGCCCTGACCATCCACAACCGGGTCGAGGGGAAAATGGACTACATTTCACTGTTTTTCATACCCTCCTCTGCACCCTTTGATCTCTGGGACCGTGAACAGCGACATGGCATCAAACTCTATGTACGCAGAATCTTCATCTCCGATGATGCCAAAACGCTGATGCCGAACTATCTCAGGTTCGTTCGAGGGCTGGTCGACTGTGCCGATCTGCCGCTGAATGTATCCAGGGAATTTCTGCAGCAGAATCGGGATATTGACAAGATACGCCAAGCCGCCGTCAAGCGGGTGCTGGGCGAACTCAAAAAGCTGAGCAAATCGGATGAAGATGCCTACAGCAAGCTCTGGAAAGAGTTCGGCAAGGCTCTCAAGGAGGGGGTAGTTGAGGATTACGAAAACCGGCAATCCATTGCTGAACTGGCACGCTTTTCCACCACTAGGGGCGACGGAGAATCACAAACCGTATCCCTAGATCAGTACGTTGACAGAATGCCGATGAGCCAGAAGCACATCTACTATCTGACGGCGGACACTCACACGGCGGCAAGTTCATCGCCACACCTCGAAATATTCAAGAAGAAGGATATCGAGGTGCTTCTGCTCTCCGAGCCGATCGATGAATGGTTTGTTTCTCATGTTTCTGAATTTCGCGACAAGACCCTGAAGTCCATCGCTAGAGGCGATCTGGAACTTGATGGTCTCGAAGACGAGGAATCCAGGAAGAAAACCGAGGAAGAGCAAGCCGCACAAGACACCCTGCTTGAGAAGTTCAAGGGGATTCTGGGCGAGGCGGTGAAAGACGTCCGTTTTTCGAACCGCCTCGTCGACTCTCCCAGCTGCCTGATTGCCGATGAAATGGATATGGGCGGAAATATGGAAAGACTATTGAAGGCGATGGGGCAAAATGCCCCCAGTGCCAAGCCAATTCTGGAACTCAATCCTGACCACGCCCTGGTCAAGCGCATGGACCCGGAGGCCGGGGAACTCGAAGACTGGGCGAAACTCCTGTTCGACCAGGCCCTTCTGGCAGAAGGCGCAACCCTGAATAATCCGGGCGAGTTCGTCAAGCGGGTCAACCGGCTGCTTGCCTCTTAGACTGCCCTGCCTGTTCCCGTATCTGGGCGTAGCGGAAGCAGCTGACCAGATGGTCGTTGACCATGCCGGTGGCCTGCATGAAGGCATAGCAGATCGTTGGGCCCACGAAAGCAAACCCCCGTTGCTTGAGTGCCGAGCTTAACTTGCTGGACAAGTCAGTCCTGGCCGGAACCTGATCCTGCCTGTGCCAGGCGTTTTGTATGGGCCTCCCGTCAACAAACTCCCATAGAAACTCATCCAGCGTCAATCCGGACTCCCGCATGGTGAGCGTGGCTCGAGCATTGTTGACGAAGGCCTCTACCTTCAGGCGGTTGCGAACAATGCCGGGATCGTTCATCAATCCTGCTTTTTTTCGCGCATCGTAACGGGCGATCGCATCAGGGCTAAATCCATCAAAAACCCGGATATAACGTTCCCGTTTGCGCAAAATGGTAAGCCAGCTGAGCCCTGCCTGGGCACCTTCAAGGCACAAAAACTCAAACAGTTTCTGATTGTCGTGCAAGGGAACTCCCCACTCGCAATCATGGTAATCCCGGTAGAGGGGGTCATCGCCACACCACCCACAACGGGTCAGGTTATCCATTGATTCATTCATGATCTGGCGAAAGCCCATCTGGGCCATAAAGACAAGTTGTGGACAATGCTATAACCAACTCACTGTTACAGAGTAATAAGTTGCCCTCATGTTGCATCCTTAATTTCGAATTGACCATTCACGCCAGCCCTTCAGGAGGGGAAAATACAATCCAGCCCGGATTGGTCGATCATCAAAGGAGGACATGATGTCACCGTATCTCTCCAGCTGACTCCTGTATCGCTCAACCTGATCATCAAGAAATTCCTCGACCCCGCCAGATTCACGGCGTGAGGTCTTGTAATCCACAATCCAGCGTATTCCATTTTCATCCACGAAGGTCCTGTCAATCACTATATTCACCAAATTGTCTTGATGGACTCCGCTTAATGCAAATTCACACTTTGCATCTTTGTGTTCGCTACTGACAATCCATTGCCCGCGAGGATCCTGCAAAGTCTGAGTCAGGGCAGAACGAACCAGCTCGACTGCTTCTTCAAGATCTTCCCTGGCCACCCCCACTGATCGCAGTGAATCCCGAAAATATCCCTGCCACTTTTCAATCCGGTCCGCATCCCAACGTTCGCTCCCTTCGGTTGCGATCTGTTGCAGACATCGATGCACAATCGTACCGACCTGCTTGATGGTTTGTCCCGCCCACTTGAATTTTATTGCCTTGAAATCATCCCGTTCCCCATGATCAAACAGGTAAGAGGGGGTCCATGCAACAGGGCTCGGCGGTTGTGGCAGATACCACTCGGCCTTCAGTCTGCTTATACTTTTCACAGGTTCATCTTCGGACTGCACCTCTTCCTGGTTTGGCACATCGGTTTGTCTGTTTTTGACTAAATTTTCATGCTCTTCGCCCACCGATGACCATAACTTCGCAAGCATTGATCCTTGCGGGGGTTTCGAACCTTTAAACGACATCATCAAATGCATGTTCTTGCGGGCCCGGGTCAGCGCTACATACAGAAGACGGCTTTCCTCATATTCTCTCCTCCTTTTCTCGTAATCCTGAATGAACTCGTAAATCCGGGATGTTGTCTCCTGGCCCGACCTTTTAATTGGCGCTACCAGCAGGCCATCCGGTGTATCCGACCACAGAAATAGTTGTTCTGGACTTCTTCCTCCTCCGGCACCAAGACCCGGCAAAATCACGTGGTCAAACTCGAGGCCTTTTGCCTTGTGTATGGTCATGATCTGCAATGTATCATCAGACCGGGTATCCGCACCAGCATACAGCGCGTCAATGCGCTCGAAAAACGCTTTTCGATCGCGTATGTATCCGCCTTCATCCATTTCATCCAGCACGCAGAAAAATGTTTCTGCATTGGCCAAATCGCCTTCATGCTTCATGGTTGCCGGTCCACCCAGATTGATCCAGGCACCTTCAATCCAACGTCGCAGCGATACCCTGCCTTCAAGCTCAAATGCCTCTTTTATAACCGCTCTTACCCGTAAAAGTCGTTTCTGGCCATCTTGACTCAAATTTTCAACAAGAGAGTTTTCCCACATGCAATGCCAAAGCGTTTGGGCGTTCTTCTCACCAGCCAACTGGAATAAATCCTCAAGAGTCAAGCCGCACCACGGCGCACGCAACACCGCAAGCCATGCAACGCGATCCGCTTCGTGATGGAGTGCCCTTGTCAAGGCAATCAAATCCTGAATTGCCGGATCGGCAGCCAATTTCTCGATATCGACCGCTCGAAATGAAGTATTTGATTGAATCAACGCTGGAACGATTCGCCTGAGGTGATTACGGCTTCTGACCAGTATTGCAATTTTGTCTTTGGGGTAAGATGCCTTGGTCTTCCTGATCAGGTCAACGACCTGTTGTGCCTCATCCATTTCGCCGCCCACTGCAGCATGCAGCTTTACGCCGCATTCCTCTGCATGCGGCTGAAAGGCAACTGCCGGAGTAAATTTTACCGCCCCCATATGACTATTAGACTCTGCCGGGAATACTTCAGGAAATGCACCATTCACCCAGGTGACCAGGGCCTTGTCGGAACGGAAATTCATGGTAATTCGCCTATGGTGAACCGATATTTGACCGAGTCGCTGTTCATGCCACGTCTTGAGAAACAGGCCGACCTCTGCATCCCTGAAGCGGTAGATCGACTGCATTGGGTCGCCCACCAGAAACAGACTATGCCCATCTGCATCTGTCCATCCGGCTGTCAGTTTTTCCAGCAATCGTCGCTGCCCTTTGGAACTGTCCTGATACTCATCGATAAGAATGTGCTGAATACGATGATCCAGATAAAGCGCCAGGTCGGTTGGGTCATCCTCTCCACCTAGAGCATTATTGGCAGCCGTCGATACTTCTACAAAGTCAACCTGATTTCTTTCCCTGAATAACAGACGTAATTCTGCGTATGCTCTCCTCAACAATTCTGGCAGGACCTCAAGTACTGACCACTCCTCCGGGGTATAGCATGGTTCTGGGAGACGCTGAATTTGCTGGAAACATTCCTGAAGCGGGTCAACCTGAGCGAATTTTTGGAGGAGTTCCTCAAATCTCTGTTTGAATCCCGCATCATCTGAGCCAGGTGGAAACCCTTCTTTGACCGTTAACCTACTCCTCCATGTTCCACTATTGGTCAAGCAAACTCTGGCGACCTCCCGCCAAAGTTCAAGACCACCGGCATTCTCTTCAAGAAGATCGTCAAGGAACTGATTCGGCATAATCACACCAAGATTGGCTAGTGCATAATTCATAATCGAGCAGAATTCCGACCCACACTCCCCTGGAATCATTACACGAGCTCTCTCAAGTATTGATTCAATATGATTTTCGACTTTACTTTCCAGAATTGCCCTGAGATCGATATTTGGATTCTCCTTGGCCGATTGCATCTCGAAGACATAATCCTGCCACTGGTCGCGCTTAGCCAACATGGTCGCAATCAAGTCCCGGATACGTGGTAGATAGTTATCCAGATGTCCCAGTAAAATGGCAAGAGATTCGCTCAAGTGCCGATCATCTGACGTCCCCTTTGCAGCATCGGCATCCTGATTCAGTATCTTAAGTACTTGTTCGGCGGCCTCCTGATAGAGTGGCCTAGCATCCTCAAGTATCTCGGGATGACCTCCTAACCTTGACAGTACCGGCATCTGCTTGACCAACCTCCCACAGAATGAGTCAATGGTCTGTATTCTGGTTCGTGCCGGGTTGGTAGTCAGACGCCAACCAAGATCGTCACTGCGCCGCAATACATTGCGAGCAATTTGCCAACGTTCTTTTGCCCTCAAATCCTTGTTTTTTCGGCCGTCGGGATCCTGTTCCGCAGATTCAAGCGAATGAAGTATTCGCTCTCGCATCTCGGCAGCTGCTTTTCGGGTAAACGTAATTGCTACAATCTCCTCAGGTTGATTAACCACCAGCAGCAAACAAAGATACCGCCGAATCAGCAACTCGGTCTTGCCGGAACCCGCCGGAGCCTGGACGATAAATGATCGTGCCGGATCCAGCACCTCCTGCCGGACATCTCCGTCTTCAATTTCGACCGGCGGATTCATGATTCTTCCTGATTTTTCGTAATTTCATGAATTCGACAGAATAGGCCTTGATCACAATACTGGCAGACATAGTTGTCCGTCGGCTTGACCGGAGCGTGCCCCTCTCGAAACTCAATCGCCAATGATTCAGCATCCTTTCGCCATTGGTTCAGCAGATCTGTCCAAGTCTTGTCCTCTGCATCCTCACCAAACAGAAATTTTTTTCTGATCGATAGATCGTCTTCGAATTTCCTCACTAGACCCTTACTTGTGCTACTGGAATCAAAGACATCTTGCCGAGATGCCAATCCCCGGTAACCAAAACCATCGCCTTGTTTCATGATCGCAAGAGCGACCACGGCAATATTTCCAGGCAGAGTTACTGCATAGAGGGGCATTTGCGGGTCCCTGGGCCTTGCGGGGGCCCAATCACCAATAGACTGTACACCCGTTTTGTAATCAATGATTGCCAACGAACCATCATCCAGCTCGTCAATCCGGTCAACCCGACCGAGAAAATTGACTCCTTGCAACGATTGCTCTACCTGAAACTCCAGATCACGCACACGAAATGGTTTGCGGTTTTTTTCCATTTCAATCCAGCTTGTCATGACCGCTTTCAACCGTGCAGCCTCAATGTTGCTGAATTTCGGCGTGAACACGCTAGGAAACTTTTGCCGTCTTGCCTGAATTTCCTGATCAACAAGCGATGCGACTAATTCGACATGTGCCTCAGGGGAGCGTTTGATAAGCTCCTCATGGGATTTGACATCCAGCCAGAACAACTGCATCAACCGGTGCAAGATCAAGCCCCGCTCCATGGGATTCAAGCCAATATCTGGTTCTTCAAGAGCACGTGAATGGAGCCTGTGTTTTGCAAAAGACCGGAATGGACATTGCGACTGGTCAATGAAAATACTGGTTCCTCCACTGTAGTTCACGGCCGCTGGCGCCTTCGAATCGTGAACCTCTTCTATTTTGCTGGATTCAAATATCATCTGCTGGAATGAAGTCGCCTCTGACAGGCTATTCTCGATATCGCATCTTTCCTGTCGGGGAAGTAATGGACTGCCCAGTAATGGGCGATCCCCGTCATAACCCGAATAGCTAAAAACCGCATTTTGACTGGAACGTATGATTTTCTGCTGGAGTCGCTCCGTCCAATCAAGGAAAAGCTGTGTATCCGAATGGAGAACACCATGTCTTGACTGTAGTCTTATTGGTATGAATGGATTGGGGGCTACCGGCCGGGGCCATGTGTTTTCATTCATGCCCAGCATCCAGACATGATCAAATCTCATCGCCGCCGCACCTTGCGGATCCATCACCTCAATGGGAGACTCCGGCGTGTGATGCTGAAATCCCTGATCACCGGCCTCACGGCGCAATACCGAAAATGCCTCGGAACGAGTAACCCCTGATTTGACGACATGAATCGAAGCCAACTTCTCGAGAACTGAACCCCACGCTTCATTCTGCTGCTGCTCATCACTGTTGAGCCTTCGCTCGCCCGGCCATCCTATCTTCTCCAGCATGTTGGCAAAATGTTCAGACCAGCTTGAAGGTGCACTCCTTGCAGGCAATGATTGCTGGTATTCACAAAAACTACTGAAGGATCGGGCAAACAGTTTCAGGCAATAACCTTTCTTGTGCATTTGAGCAACATGGAACTTAATCTCGCTCATGGTAAAGATTTGCTGATTCCTCCCGCGTAATTTTTCATCCAGAAGAGCTCGGCTTGCTCTCTCTTCTTCATAGCCACTGATGAACGGGGTGCGCAGCAAATTGCTGATCTGAGGCAAGGTCAGAGCATGCGGCTTGAGGACCAGTAAATTGAAGACCACCGCAATCATTGGATAGTCCAACAGGGAACGACCAAGCGTTATGCTAAATGGCAAAGGCGTATTCTCATTGTCATAACCAAGGTTGCCGGAAGATAATGCCTCTTCGAAAGCATTAGCAGCACTCTGGCGATGTTCACGCAAACCAGGGATCAAAATGCCGATTTTTGCCTGTGAATTTTCCTGCATTTTCTGTTTTGCCCATTGAGCAGCAAAACGAATCTCCTCACTGATCTCGTTACATTGAACAACCTGTATCTCGGCATCTAGGCCTTCAGGCTCCTGAAACTGAATCACCTTCACTCCAGACTCTTTGAGCTTGCGTATAAATTCTTGTTGATGGGGAGCCAATTCATCAAAACCCATCAGCACAATACCGGAATTTGGCATTTCAAGTTCCCTAACCCGATCAATCCCAATGCGTTCGGAAATACTTGATGCATCAATCCAGTTGTTTTGTCGGCACTGTTCCCTGAATGCCCGAGACCAGGTTCGAAATATCCGATGATCCCTGCCCAGTTCTTCCGAATCGGCAAATTCAGGGATTCGGTATTCCTTCATGATTTGCCAGGCGGATTGTGCCTGCCCCGCTATCGAGGGAATATGCCACAGGAAATTCGAGTCGACCTGTTCTTCAATGACCTTTTGCCAGAGGAGAACTTCCTGCGTTTGATTCAACAGCAACTCAAGGCCCTTATGGCGGACCTTGAGATCACTCCAGCATCGTCGAACCCAGGTATTCCATGTAAGAATGTCGGGGGTCTCCCAACTCTTCAGGCCTTTTTGCAGCTGTTTGTGCGAGTACTGGTGTTTGAGGTATTGCGCCAGACGAATGTTGGCGCAGATTATGGAATGCTCGTTTTCAATGTATTGATGTATGTCCACGAACTAGCCCTGCAAAAAACAGTATGTCTGACCACAAACCGGCTTCATGTATGGAATACGCAGTGATGCTTTGTTGGGAGTCAACTGTAAACCGGTGCAGGATGAAATGGACGGTGCAAATGGAAGAAAAAGTTTGTCTGTTGGTGAAGAAGTACCACTCGCGTGAAGGATCGCAAGTCTTCCAGTCGACCTGCAAGGCGCGGGCATCGCTGAGATTCTTCTGGATATGTCAATGGTTTTGATTGCCATCACGCAAACGGCAGACCTTGATTATCGAGGGAAAGTTCGTGCATCCACGCATGGGACGACTTGATCACAATGCAACTTCCAACCTGTATTGACCTAACTGCGTCCAAGTATTGATCCTGACATCTATTTTCCCGGATGCTTTTCTTGATAAAACACTGGTGCCTGATCATCGGTTCGGTATGCAATCCTGACAAACCAATAGGCTGGGTTCCTTTCAGGTTTGGAATTCATAATATCGTTCTTTTGCGGTCCAGTTTCGTATCACGCTGGAAAAGTCTTTGAATTCAGCCATAACTCGATATTGACTGATCGACAAGCCTAGTATTTTTCAGACATTTTTTTGAATTTGTCGACTTCGCCTGTAATTTCCCCAGCTAGCCTCTGAACAGCTTGTCCTCTTTTTTCTTCATTGAACAAAAGCAAAAAATTTTCATCTGACTCCCGATACTCAAGAAGAAAGCTTAGATCGATTGTCGGATATTTCCAACCAATATACCGTACACCGCGTTCGTAATCGGGCAACTTTTTTTAAGTGAATCGTAGTCTTCACTTGTGCAGTCGTCCACCCATTTGTCTTCTTCATCAAGCAAGCGAAAACCATAGAAAACTCTACTTACTTCAATTTCTATCGATAGCGTAATTTGTGATTTTTTCCAATCGGCGATTTTGAAGCGCCGGCTAACAACACGTTTTTTCTTCCTAAAATTATAGTAACGGCGCACACATTCTTCCAATGTTTCATCTTCCTCAATGTTACGGCCGACATCAATCTTCTCGGTTAGCTTTTCGGCAATATCTTCCCAGAATCTGATTTGACACTGAACCTTTGATTCAAAAAGTGCTTATTCCAATTGAGGAATAAGTTCGTAGTTTTCTTCTTTCGTCAAGAGATTTGATAATTCCATGATGTTCTTTGTGTTTGTGGGTTGACCGGTCAAACCTTTCAATAAAATCCAGTATTGAAACAAGATTTCGCGAATCGGAGCGATGCGATGAACTGCCTGTAGCTTCATGCATTCTTCCAGCCAAGAAATTATGTCATCACTATACAGATATGCATTTAACGACATTTTCACTAAGGTTTTTAAGAGAATCTTTGCTAGGCTGTGAACCGTGCAAAGTAAGATAAATTAGTTTGACTGAGCCATCGAAATCCTTCATGGCATCCTGCCAAAGTCGGTAGAGTTGGCTGTACTGGTCCCCTGCAAATATTTTGTTCTCGATTACGATACGGGTTTTGTCATTTTCCAGCATAATGTCGAACTGTGCTTCATCAATGCGTTCTTCATTCCTAACTTGATAAGACTCGGGATTGTTGCAGAAGGTAGCTTTCTCTGGCTCAGTGCATACCTTCTTCAGGAACAATTTCAGAAAGTCAGCCTGCTGATGATGCAACCCATGAGGGTTTAACAACTCCCCCAAAATTGTTGTGTGAGTTTGTACTTCCCGATGCCTTATATGGAGTATGGAGAAGATATTAAAATCTTCGCCAGTCGCAGCAGCTAATTCGGCATGCTTGGCCTTTAGAATTCGAATTTGATCCAGAATGCCAGTTATTTTATCCGTATTTTTGTTCATCTACTAGCGTTGGGTGACCGGGTAATCAAGACAAAGCGTAACAGTCCGGCAAGCCAGACTTCATAAAATTGAATGGATGAATCCCATGGAGTCAATCACCTTCCGATCATGATTGAAGGTTTGTCGATGTTGTCGAAGGAAGATTCGCGAGAATCACTGTTCGGCCGATACAGCCTCTCCTTCACCGGCCTTAATCAATTTTTCAAGCTCGCCGTTTTCATACATTTCCATCATGATGTCGCATCCGCCGATAAACTCTCCTCGAATGTAAAGCTGCGGAACGGTTGGCCAATTCGAATATTGCTTGATTCCCTCACGTACCGCATCATCAGCAAGCACATTGACCGAAGCATAATGGACTCCGCATGCCTCGAGAATCTGGGCAGTCCGCCCAGAAAAACCGCATTGTGGAAATTCCGGTGTTCCCTTCATAAAGAGAATAATCTCGTTGCTCTCGATGACTTCCTTCAGTTGCTTCTGGATAGACATGTCTGACTCCTAAAATAAAATTCTACGGATTTTGATTATATCTCATCCGGCGTCATGGTTTTCATGGACAGCGCATGAATATCTTCTTTCATTCTGCTGCCCAAGACTTTATAGACCATCTGGTGTCGTTGTACCAGCGATTTGCCGGCAAAGCCCTGGTAGACAATGCGTGCTTCAAAATGCCGTCCATCTCCATCGGCTGAAACTTCGCAGCCTTCGAGTCCAGCACGAATCCATACCTCTATATCCTGGGGTGTAACGATGGGAGTCATTTCTCGATTTCCGGTTTCAAATAAAATTACTATTTGCTCCCTATCGGGTTCAAGTAGTCATGATCTATGTTTATCTCAGCCTGAATTAAGTGATGTCGGCTTAAGGTTATAAATAGATATATAAGGCTATGATGCAGGATTGCAAACGTAGAACACTTGAAATCACTCAATCATCGAAGCATTTCCACACGAATATCCAGCTGGTTGCGTTTTTTTCTTCCGAACACCATGCCGATCAGGTAGATTGGCTGATCAAGGTCCCGGTACTTCTCGGCATAGCCCTTCTCCCGAATCTGCGCGATGGCGCCGTCAAGGCCCTCCTTCACCTTCCTTTTCACCTTCTTGCCCTTGACCGTCTTGAACTCGAGGACGAACACCTGCCTCTCGTGCAGGAGCACCATGTCCGAGCGGCCATGGCTGGTCATTTCCTCTGCCTTCAGTTCCACCGGCGTTGTCCGGAAACTCATGTACAGCAGGCTTGCTTGCCAGGACTCGCAGCTGCCCAGGCTGCCACTGTCATGCCATGCATGGGGAATGCCTCCCAGCAGGGCCTGGACCTTTGCCATGAACGCCGGAAAGTCGTTGTCTCCCAGGGCCTTGACCAGACCGCTTCCTGCCGCTGCGATCTCCTGGCCTTGACCGGTCAAGTGATTGGCCAGCCCGATGCTGAAACTGCTCTGCACTTCGACGTTCGGATAGTCCAGATGGTACACGGTGCGGGCGCCCTGCTGCTCCTTTCCCGTGATGGTCAGGTACCCGGACTGGAACAGCAGGGCCTCGTGACTGAATGCATCAAGTTCAAATTTCGAGACAAAAGCTGCATCGACCACGCGGCTTTCCAGCTGCATGGGACTGACCTTCCTCTCCAGCAGCAGACGGTACAGGTAGCCCGGCTCCCCGGACCGGAACCAGTGGGCCCGGTATTCGCGCTTCCTGAACAGGTGAAGAATGTCGTGCGGGTTGTAGAGCTTCTCGGCGCCCAGCCAGCTGTAGCCGTTGTACCGCCTGCGGATTTCCTCACGGTCCAGTCCTTCCAGCTCCGGGGCAAACACGGTATCCAGATCGCGGTCCGTGTATCCGCAGATCGCCGCCAGGGGAGGGTACAGGCTGATATCGTCGAGATTGTTCAGGCCGGAGGAAAAGCTGGTCTTCGAGAACATCGTGATGCCGGTGACGAACACAAACCGGATGTGGTCCTCGGAACTCTTGATGATGCTGTATATCTCCCGAAGGCAGTCCCGGTTTGCCCGGGCCTTCCCGTCATCCTCCAGCACGTCCAGTACGGGCTTGTCGTATTCGTCAACCAGCACCACCGCCTGCCTGCCGGTGGCCTGATGCATCTGATACAGAATATGGCGAAGCCGCTCCGAAGATGCCTTGACCGGAGGGAGTTCCAGATCGAAGGCCTGCTCGACCCTGTACAGCTGGCTTAACAGGCTGTCTTCCAGTTCCTCCGGCATGCTGACCTTTCCGTCCAGGGTCAGGCGAACCACGGGATGCCGGACCGACCAGTCCCAGTGCGGGTGGATGTCCAGACCCCGGAACAGGGGCTCGTTTCCCTCGAACAGCTCCTTCAGCGTACTGACCAGGAGGCTCTTGCCGAAGTGGCGGGGCCGGGGGAGAAAGTAGAATCGCCCCTGACTAATCATCTCCCGAATCAGGGGGGGGGTCTTGTCAACGTAGTAGCAGCCCTCCTTTCGAAGATTGGCAAATGCCTGGCAGCCGATCGGCAGCGGACGGCGTTCTGTCTGAACACATTGCATTCATAATGTGATCATTGTGACATAGTTGAGCGGGTCTTTACCGAATATAAAGACTCACATATCAAATATAGCCTCAAGTCCAACCAGTTTTGCTATAGCAAGTGCACTTTCCGGACAATTTTCAAATCCAGCGAATCCGGGAGTTTCGACCAGCTTCGCATGCCAGTAAACCAGTAGCGCAAGTCCGGAACTGTCGACATGTTCAATCCCAGAGAGATCAATTATCCTGACTGGTTCTGCAAAATCCGAATAACGCCTAAACAACCCAGGGACAGTACGGATATTGAATTCACCCTGTAAAGCGATTCTGCCATCATTGATGTCGATGCTGATCATGAAGCCAAGAATCGATCGTTACTCTCGCGCATTGAATCAATGGTTCCTTTCAGTCCTTTCTCAAGAATCGAGGATTGAAACACCCCTCGATAATTGATCACCATATTAAGTCCGGCTACCGACAGGTTGTAAATCTTCCATGCTCCGTCATTTTCCATCCGGATCAAGAAATAATCGATCGGAACCGGTGCCGAACCATTACCCAATACCAACTCGGTTCGCACCGTGGCCAGTAAACGCTGTTTTTTCTCCTTGATTTCCGTATCGAGAATCCTGACATACTGCTCGCCGTTGTACTTGAACAGCGCCGAACTGTACGTCGCAATCATCAAGCGCTTGAACTCGACCGAGAATGCATCACGTTGCTGCTGATCGGCATTTTTCCAATGCTTGGCCAAAACCAGTCTGGCAATCCGGTCAAAGTCAAACAGGGGTATTATGGTCTGATCTAGGAGTGAAAGCAGCGCATCCGCATCTTGTGCATAGCGATCCCTGCTTTCGGAAAATTCCCTGAGAGCGGACTGAATCGTCTGGTCAAGCAATGCGGCCGGATCATCTTCGGCATGACTGAATGTTGAACTTGAGACAAGTACGGCACACAGAATTAACCCGACCAATCCCCGTCGTATCCACTCCCCAAGTCCATGCCTTGTAAAGTCCGAGTCCGCAAACAAGTACTTTCCTTCACTCATTGTCCTGGCCATACAAAAATTGCCCAATCAACGTTTCGAGCTGGACTGCCGATTGCGTAAACTCCATTTCATCGCCCTCTTCCAGATAGAAATCGGACGACCCCGGCGATAAGCCGACAAATTGCGCACCCAGCAGGCCAGAAGTCAGAATTGATGCCCCCGTGTCGTCCGGAAGTTCATCATATTGGCTGTCAATATCCATGCTGACCACCGGGATATATTCTTCGGGATCAATTCGAATGCCAGCCACTCGACCAACCCGGACGCCGCCAATCATAATCGGAGCGTTTTGGGCCAGTCCTCCCACATTCTCGAATCTGGCTTCAATTCGATAGGTATCGCGTGTACCGATTCCTGCATCGGTGACCTGCACAGCGAGCATCGCCAGGGCGGCGATGCCCGCCAGCATGAAAATGCCAACCCAGATTTCGATTGCCTTATTTGAACCCATGACTGGATCTACTCTCCAAACATCAGAGCGGTCAAGAGATAATCACTGGACAATACCGTCAACGACGACCAAACCACGGTGCGGGTCGTTGCCCTGCTGATCCCCTCCGAAGTCGGCGGTGAATTATAGCCCTCATACAACGCTATCCATACCACAATAAATCCAAATACGATACTCTTGATTACGCCATTCAAAACATCTTTCACCAAGTCAACGCCCGATTGCATCGAGTGCCAATAAACTCCCGAATCAATCCCGAATTGACCATGGCCGACCAGATAGCCTCCCAGGATGCCAATGGCACTGAACAAGGCGGCTAGAATCGGCAATGATATTATACCCGCAACAAAGCGCGGACCTATAATGCGCTTGATCGGGTCAATCGCCATCATCTCCATGGCCGCGAGCTGTTCGGTTGCCTTCATCAAGCCAATTTCTGCTGTCAGGGCAGATCCGGCACGCCCGGCGAAGAGCAGGGCGGATAGAACCGGCCCCAATTCCCGGACAAGAGACAGGGCGACAATGAGGCCCAGATTCGATTCAGCACTGAAATTGACCAGCTGATAGTAGCCCTGTAACCCAAGCACCATGCCAACAAACAATCCTGAGACAACGGTAATCAGCATCGTCAGAACGCCAACCGCATACAGTTGTTCGATGATAAGTCGGCTTCTCGAAAAGCTGGCAGCTGCGCCTTTCAGCGCACTACCCAAAAACAGCAGTGAAGAGCCCAAATGGATTGTGAAATTAATCCCCTGCCGTCCAAGCTTCGCAACCAGGTCCATAGTCAGATATCCTGCAAGTCTTCAAGATAGTCCCGGGCTGGATAATGAAATCGCACCGGGCCGTCGGACAATCCTTTCATGAACTGTTCGATGGCAGGGTCTTCATGCATGAGCATTTGATCCGGCGTACCGTGCGCAGAGACTCTTCCACGATCAAGCAGATACATGTAGTCCGCAATCTCGCACCCCTCCTTGACATCATGAGTAACCACAATCGATGTCAGGTTAAGGGCATCGTTAAGGTTTCTGATCAGTTTTAGGATGATGCCCATCGAGATCGGATCAAGTCCAACAAACGGTTCGTCATACATCACAATCAGCGGGTCGAGCACGATGGCTCTGGCTAGTGCAACCCGTCGAGCCATACCGCCGGAGAGTTCTGAAATCTGCATATCGCCAGCCCCCCGCAATCCCACCATTTCCAGTTTGGTCAATACCTGAATTCGAATCAATGGCTCCTGCAGCTCTGTGGTCTCGCGCAATGGAAATGCCACGTTGTCGAATACATTAAGGTCAGTGAGCAAGGCATTTTGTTGAAACAGCATGCCCATTTTGCGGCGCATTTTGTATAACGATGCGCTCGGCTTGGCCAACACTGGCTGGCCATCAAACTCCAGGCTTCCGGAAGTAGGTGCCAGCCGCCCGCCAAGCAAGCCAAGAAAAGTGGACTTGCCACATCCGCTCGGCCCCATGATCACGGTTACCTTGCCACGGGGTATAGCGAGATTCAGGCCATCGAATATCGGGCGATTGCGATATGCAAAATGGATATCGCTGGCACTGACGATGAAGTCTTCCGAAGTATATTGCAAAAGGATCTGGTTATCAGAAGGTTAATTGGGGAATGGAATAACTGGGAATTATGCTGGAAAATTTGCAACCTTATGTGAATCAGGGTTCACGGGGTTTTTCTGAACATGCTTTGGCCGACTGGATTGTACAAACGCTTGATTGACTGTTTGAATATCGGAGGGACATGCGGATCAGCCTCCAACTGCCGAGATGTAAGCTGGCAGTTCGTGTTTTCTAATTGTACTACAGGGCTGTTTTTCTATAGGGCTGTTTTTCAGAGGGGGTGAAGCGGGTATCTTTTTCTTTCACGGTTCATGTTTTCCAGCAAGAAGATTTTTATATTTTCGCAACTGCTCATCTCATGAATCATTTTTTAGCGAGCAGCTGTAATTTGACATGATTCTGTTACTGGTGCCCAGGCCAGTATTTCTCTATGGTCCAAAGACCTTCATTTCCAATGAGATGACGAAATTGATCAATGATTTCTTGGTATTCATCTGAAGTCAATGCAGTCCAGGATTTGGCTTTGTTGACGGGGTTTCCCGTCCGGCCTAGCTTGCATATGGCACGCTGCACTTCTGCCTCATTTTCTATGGGATTTCCGTTTTCCCTCCTCTCTTTGATTTTATTTTTTAGTCCTTCTAAAACCGTTGCGTCAATAGGGGGATGAATCAATTTCTGCTTCTTTCGATTTTTTTCTTGCATACAGTCCTGAACACTGCCGAGAAACAATGCCTTCATGTACACGTTGATGAGCTTTGCCGCTATTCCGTGTGTGAACTGAGGAAATTTTTTATTTTTATAAAATGGGTGCTTTTCCCTATATCTCTTGCTGATTTCACAAATCAGATACCGTTTTTTCCTGTGCCATTCATCTAAATCATCTGATGAATTAAATAGAGCAGCATCCCATCCCGGAAGCAAGTCTTTCCTTAATTCCGAGTCCTCAATCATCTTCTTTCCCGTTCTAACATCAAAGCCAGATCCGAGTCGGCCTCCGATGTTAGCTGCCATTGCCGCTGTTGAAGCAGCCCAGGCTGCAAAGCGGTGGCGATATTCGGCTTCATCAAAATTGCACATGTAACTTTATCCTTCATGTTATCAGAGAAGTAAAGGTAGAGTGAATCTACCTGCCTCATTTCGAATTCAGGGCAAGCAGTTACCATTTTTTATCGGCCTTGATTTACTTTTCGGAATTCACTTATATTGGAATAGAATAGTCGATGCTCTGTTGCGGTCCGCCCATAACCCCTCCAGTATTCAAGAAATTCATGATCGGTCTGGAATAACCCGTTTCCTAGACGGAAATCATCAATGGTCCGGGTTAGACTTCCAATATTAGCAGTGTTTTCCACTTCCCGCCCGGTCTCCCGCAATCACCCACTTTTCCTGCATGACCGCATCAACATCATCGAATGGAATTGGGGTTTCATTCAACATTTTAAAATAATAGGTGCATCCACTTGTGTCTCGTTCCCCCCCCCCCCGGGAATGAATTCTTTTGTCCAAACACTAGTGCTTCCGTCATGCTGGTGCGTAACTTCTCCGTCGAGCCCAAGTGGTAGAAATGAGAAAACACCCTGATTTCGTAATTTGAAAATGCCTCGTGCAAACGCTCGCTTTTTCGGTATTGGTTCTCCAACCACATTGAACAGACAAACGGGCATGGCAAACTTTTCAAGCTATCCTCCGGCTGTATCGCGTTTTCTTCGTCCCATGAGTTGAAATAATCTGTAAAACGTCCTGCATAAGGTGGATCGCAATAAACGAAATCGCTCGGGCTTCCTACAGAACGGTGTATTGAAACTTCCTTTCCTGTTGAAACGCACCAGTCCATTGAAAACAAGAACGGTTCAGGAAAAGAAAATCCTGCGAATCGTGTTTCTCATTGAAATGTTCCCGAATTCGATAATAATGCTCTTGTCCGTTACGCATCAGTTCGACACCTTCCCGTTCCAGAAATGCCAGCACTGTGTTGCGGTTAAGGTTCGTTGCTATACCGCTTGATAAAAACGAATCAAGTGGGGGTTGGTATCACTCAATAAAGCCCGTTTTGGCTTGAAATTAAATGCAACGACCATAGAACCGACAAAAGGCTCAATCCAGCACTCTGAACCGTCCCACTTGACGCTGTCTCGAATGAAGAGAATGGCTTTGGTCTTGATGCCCTAGATCTTGAGTGGCGGGACCTGGATGGAGAAAGTGCCCATCCTCTCGCCCTGTTTACAGTCAATCGTGGGCAATCAGATCCTCATGCTTGAATCTCTGTCGGTTTTGCAATCAGGAAACCCGTTGTTAAATCTAGGTTTGCGCCAATTCCTTGGGGAGGGTAAAACGCACACTCTCCTGCGTCCCATTCAATGACACAATATCAAGGTTGGCAAAATCACGCAACCGGTCAATTACGTCTTTGACCAGGTCCTCCGGGGTGGATGCACCGGCTGTCACGCCAATTCGTCCGCCTTTTTTAAACCAGTCAAAATCCATGTCCAGAGGATCTTCAACCAGATAAGACGGTATATCCATCTCCAGTCCCAATTCACGTAATCGATTTGAATTGGAACTGTTGCGCGATCCCACAACCAGCAATATATCGATTTGCTTAGCCAGTTCCTTGACTGCACTCTGACGGTTCTGGGTTGCATAGCAGATATTTTTCAGATCCGGGCCGACTATTTTCGGGAAACGCTCGCGCAAGTGGGCGATCACTTCCTTGGTATCGTCAACAGAAAGAGTAGTCTGGGTTATGTAGGCAACTTTTTCTGGATCACGGATATTCAGTGCATCCACATCCTCGATCTCGCTAATCAGGTGAACCGGCCCATCGATTTGACCCAGTGTACCTTCGATCTCAGGGTGGTTGGCATGGCCGATCAGGACAATTTCATATCCTTGAGCAGAATATTTTTGACCCGCCCTATGTACCTTTGTTACTAGGGGGCACGTTGCATCCAGTGACTTCAGATCGCGCTCGATTGCATTTCTTTCGACTTTTCTGGATACTCCGTGGGCGCTGAAAACGGTGACCGCACCGACCGGGATTTCCTCTATGTTTTCAACGAACACGGCACCTTTTTTGCTGAGAGTTTCCAGAACTCGCCGATTGTGGACAATTTCGTGCTTGACGTAGACTGGGGGGCCGTATTTTTCCAAGGCCAGTTCGACGATCTGGATGGCACGTTCAACACCAGCACAGAATCCTCTGGGTTGTGCGAGGACAACCTTTACATTTTCGTTAATACTAGGAGTTTCCATAGTTTGTCCATAAGCAAGAGAAGTCAGAATTTTTTAGCATACCATAAAATGGCGTCCACTCTATGCGATTCCGCTCTTGCGGCGTATTCTTTTTCTCCACTTCGAGACTCAAGATGTGGATAGGTCTCGGAAGACTCATACGGCATTGTTGTTACAGAAAAACTAGCCGGAGACTCTGCCATATCCGAAAGGGCAACGATGCCTATCATTACCTGTACCGGGTTAGTCTTATACGGTGGGTTGGCGCACTGCCGATCTGCCTTTCGGTTCACAGGTTTAACTGCCGAAAAAACTGTCGACTTGTATGTACCATCAGGGGAGGTAATCCGGGATCAGCAGAACCAAGACTTTTGTGCTGGAGCAAGTATTTATACTCTGCCTCAGATATTCAGGTGGCATGATCATGCCTCAAGGCTATCCCAATACCGATATGAGCGAGGTTTCTGAAGACCCAACGCATTTGCTCACAGCATCCATCGTTATGGAAGGATGCAAAGCCGATGATTCTCTCCGGGTCAGCGGCATCCCCTTGAAAGGCGTTGTCATGAAGGATGCGGGCTGAATAGGAATCCGGGGAAACAGCCGTTCCGACGCTGAAACGCATGAGTGCCCATGTCGATGCCGGCCTGAACAGACGGCAGGATTTCCTGGCAGTGACCCGGCCGGCAATTTGCCTGTTTTCTGGAAGACGAAACGGTTACAATACCCGCAATTGCAGCAACTCGCGTCAAGCGATCCGGAGAAGGAAATGAAACAACTGATGAAACTCACCCCCCCCCCCCTCGTAAATTAACGGCACTGGCCGCCCTGCTGGCGGCAGTCCTGATGGCCGCACCGGTATGGGCGCAACAAACCGGGATGATTACAAGCTTCCCTCCAAATTCAGGAGGCGATTTTAAAATTACCAAAACGGCAACGATAAACGGCAATCGTGAATGGGAAGTAGACTACACCGTGAATTTAGATGCGGCCATTAAGCAGAATTTGTTTAATTGCGGAAACGAAAGCCCCTCCATCCCCCCGGATCAATGCTCACCTTCGCCCTATACATTGAGGTATGGCGAGATTCCAAGCCAGACGGCTTGCCTGTTTAGTCAGCCACCTCAAGCAGCGATACGAGGAGTAAATGCAACCATTCCCCTAACTTCATGGCAGCAGACAGTCCGGGCCAGACCAGGCAGACAATATTGCATAGCCGTGTATTCAAGCGGCAGCGGAACTGAATTTCATAATAAGCCAATCGCTGCTGTTTGGTTCAGAACCCCCGCCGATCCCAATCCGCCCGCGTCCCCTGCGTGGATGGCGGAGGGGGAAGCTGGTCGATGTCCGCCAATACATGCGGCAACTAACCAACCATGTCAAGACGCATGCGGGGCGGTCTTGACTGCCGGACGGACTGGACCCCGGCGCAGCGTGTCCACTCGTTTCATGCGCTGCATCAATGGCGGCCAGAGACATCCGGGTGGTTTCAGAGCGCATGGCGAGGCATTCGGCTGCCGGAACGGGATCAGCGGGCATGGCATCGATACCGGCTGCCCTGCAGTGCACACTCCAGAGCGGCCATGATCGGGCATGGACAAGGGCGGCTTCCGGGCTGCCCTTTCCCGCAGTCGGGCCCCGCAGTTTTCAAGCCCATCATCCGGAAACTGCTGACCCCCGGACTGCCCGGGAATGAACGCCCGCCGTGCCGGCATTTCGGCGTGAGGGAAACACCCGGAAAACTGCCAGAGGCAGACGTGTACACATGAAAGGCTTGCAGAATAGCAGGCAGCCGATTTTGAAGTTCAAGCAGCAAGTATGCTTTTGAGCGCGGCCAGAAATCGTTCATTTTCCCCGGGCCTGCCGACTGTCACACGCAAGCATTGATCCAGCTGGTCGTCGGTACCATGCAGGTTCTTGATCAACACGCCTCGATTCAGGAGTTCACGATAGACTCGCGAGGCATCCGAAACTCGAAACAGATGGAAATTGGCCGCACTCGGAAAGACCGTGACCCCATCAACTGCCTGAAGTGCCTTGAACTGCTTCTCTCTTTCCCGGACGATTGAGGCAGTCTGTTGCTTCAGCAGATCAGCATTATCCAAAATCAATGATGCGCTCAGCTGCGTCAGGGAATTGATGTTGTACGGAAAGCGAACCTTGCTGATTTCCCGTCCCCACTCGCCATGAGCCACAGCCAGGCCCAGCCTCAGGCCTGCCAGCCCAGTCTTGCTCAGGGTTCTGATGACGACAAGGCTGGGACGTTTGGGCACCTCATTCAGATAGGAACTCTCGCTGAAGGCATGATATGCCTCGTCAATGACTACCAGTCCATTTGCGGCATCCAGAATCTCCTGAAGCACTGCCGTATCAAACAAGTTACCCGTTGGATTATTTGGATATGCGATGAAGATGCAAGCCGGATCGTAATGCCGAATGGTGCGAATCATTTCCTCGCCATCCAGGGAAAAGTCCTCCCTTAACGGCACCCCGATGAAACGAGTAGACGTGTACCGGCAAATTTGCCGGTACATTGAAAATGATGGCGATGGCGCAATGATCGTCCGGCCCCGTCCGCCCAGCATCAAAATCAGCATCTGGATCAGTTCATCGGATCCATTGCCCAGCACC
>JAPOSW010000035.1 GCA_026709505.1 Gammaproteobacteria bacterium
GCCGTCCGGCCAGCGCAGCCGGAACAGTGCGTCATGGCACTTGTCCTCGTCTCCGTAATGTTCGAGAAATTCGTTGAGACTGAGGCCTTTCTGGAACTGGACAGGATTGCGCTTCATGGATATACTCCTTTTTAATCAAGTGGTTGCATCTGTCCCATTGTAGCACAAAACCTGCTTATGATTAGTGGTAATTAGGTAAGCATATATAAATATTCTTAAGTTATATCATAATTGATTGAAGACCGCAAATGAGGCGATTTTCGATAGTAACCCAATTTGAAAACCAGCCTGTTTTTCAAGACGAAACCAGTATAATTACAGGAATTTCAACCATCCCTTTATAGAAACAATGAAGCAACTGACCAGATTCACCCCCACCCCTTCGTAAATTAACACCTTCCCTTGTACTTGCGCTGCTGATGCTGGCTACGCCGGTCTGGGCGCAGACGGTAATCGCGCCGAGGCTGAAAGGCCAGCCCGCCTGTGCGGGGCCAACATAGGTTCTAAACCCTACCCTTGGAGAGATCACATCAATCTCAACCACTAGCGCAATACTTAACCTGACAGGTTATAACAACCTGTACTCTCAACTGCGTTCACAAGGCGGGGACGGTGGGCCAACGACCTTTGGCATATTCTATCGCATGTTCAACGCTAAGACAGGAATATCACCGAACGGTTAGGTTAGGTTAGGTTCAGACTTGGAAACGATATCACTTCATCTAACCCGAATTTTTCCGTGCCAAACCAAAGCCTAACGGGACTCACCGAGAAAACTCCTTACTACGTCACGGTCTATACAACGGCAACCGGGTTTGGCGAGTCACTGCCCCTGCTCAGGCGCTGCTTCATGACGGGCAGTGCCTACACGCCGAGCAACGAGAGCGGGCAGCCCGGCTTCGTGGCCAACACTACAAGCGGATGCTTCTCGATCAGCCCCCGAACCTATCAGGACATCCGCAACTGCCTGTGCGGCCGGTCCAGGATCTGGAATGACGATGACCGGAACACCGCCGAACGGCGCAACCTAGGCTGTGCCAACGCCAACTGACGGCCTGGCCGGCAACGGCCCTGACCGGACTTGAACCAGGGCGGCTTCCAGGCCGCCCTTTCCCGTAGCCGGGCACTGCAGTTTCCAGACTGGTCCACTATCCAGCCTTGGCCGATTCTTGCACGCGACTGCACATATAACGCAAGATTGCATAACCCAGAATACCCGAGACCAATGAACCGGAAAGCACCCCGATCCTGAGTGAGGCCTGATAGGACGGGTCGGTAAAGGCCAGCATGCCAATGAACAGACTCATGGTAAACCCGATCCCGGCCAGTGCCGAAGCACCCCAAAGCTGGAGCCACGTCACGCTCTTGGGCAGTTCGCAGAGCTTGAGCTTGATAATCAGGAACGAGACCCCCATGATGCCGATCTGATTGCCAAAAAACAGCCCCAGGGCAATTCCGAACGGAACCGGCCCAAAAATTTCATCGGCGGTCAATCCGATCAGCCTTACCCCGGCATTGGCAAATGCAAATACCGGCATCACCAGCAGCATTACATAGGGCTGCAGCGAGTGCTCTGCTCGAAGCAGTGGCGAAACCTGTTCAGGATCCTTGGTGCGAAGCGGGATAAAAAATGCGATCGCAACCCCAGCGAGAGTTGCATGCACGCCGGACTTCAGGACTGCTACCCACATCACCAAACCGACCAGAATATACGGGAGCAGTCGATTAACGCCCATCTTATTCAGGGCCAGCAGCACAACGCCTGCACCACCCGCAACGAGAAGCGCATGCAGAGACACTTCAGCCGTGTAGAACACCGCAATAATGAGGATTACACCCAGATCGTCAATCACTGCCAGGGTCAATAGAAAAACCTTAAGCCCGATAGGGATTCGAGTACCCAGCAGAGCCAGCACTCCGACTGCAAAGGCAATATCCGTTGCTGCGGGTACAGCCCAACCGCGCAGCGCAACGGGGTCTCCCTGATTGATGATGCTGTAGATAATGGCGGGCATTGCCATGCCGCCGATTGCTGCCAGAGCTGGCAAAATGGCCTGCCGCACGGTAGAGAGATTGCCCTGAATCAGCTCGCGTTTGATCTCCAGCCCAACCAGCAGGAAGAACAATGCCATCAGGCCATCGTTAATCCACAGTAACAACGGTTTATCAAGAGATAGATTGCCTAGCCCTATGACGAAAGGTGTTTGAAGTATCGAATGATAAAGATTGGATAAAGCGGAGTTGTCGATAATCAGGGCGAAGGCTGCAGCAATCAACAGTAAAACACCTCCAGCTGCTTCGTGTTTGAGCAGTTCGGAAATTCGTTGTGACAATACCCTCATAATCTGATTCCCCTTAATTGGCTGGTACTTTTTTATGATATCGGATTACGGATTATGCATTCCGAATTATCTGCGTCTGACTTACTTGCCAATACTCATTCATAAAAATCGGTCATGGCTCAACAGCTTCCAAAAAGCGAAAGCGACATACGCCATTTGTTACACTAAGGTAGTGTCTTTCTATGATTGGGACATCCCCTGCAGTTTTATGAATGCACGCACCATGTAGTTTTCAACAATTATTACAGGCGATGAATGTGTAAATGTATGCGTAGTAGCAAGAAATACAGATAGAACCATATTTTGTAATTCTTGATTATTTTCCAAATTATCAATTTTTTATTCCTTGTCTTTATGCTTCGGTGCGAAAAATGTGTCGAGCACGGTTTTTATCTGCGTGATATTTCCCGTTTCGATTGTTCCTTTTTCGCCATGATAATCTCCCAAAATATTTATTCAAGAATATTTTCTGTTTTCTAACATGCTCTTTGACTAATTTCTGGTTTTAAGTGGGTCTGCTCATCAATACAGCCATGAGTGGGACAAAATCACACGCTTTCATGCTTGCGATATTTACTTCGTGTTTTCGCCTAGCTTTTCAGAAATTTTTTCAGTAAATACAGCAATCTTCCTGAGATTATCCATCGTAATTTCTATGTCTACCATGCCATCACTTTCTTGAGCAATGAAACCCTTAAAGCACACTATCGCCCCGGACCCTCCGCCCCTGAATCGTCCAGCCTTCTCCACCTCAAATTCTTGTAATGAATCCTTAAGTTGCTCAGTTAATTCCCAGCAGTGCCACATTAACCCACTATCGACTTTTTCCTGTCCCTTTTCCCAACGACCAAGCCTAAGTGTCAATTTGACTGAATGACCGCATTCAATCTGCGGGTAAACCGCTGTAGGCTGCGATTGAAAAATTGGATTAAATCCCGCAAACGGCATACACCTAAATCCGCCTTGTGGATTAGAAACATATCTCCATCCCCAACTGCCACGGTTTTCCCACCATTTGTCTTTTTCCATCAGGGATTCCAATCTGTTAAAGAATCCCTCATAAATTTTCCAGTCATGATTATGCCAGTCATCGACCTTAATCTGTAAATATGAATTGGTTATCTCTTCAAGCCTCCGAAGATACTCGTGAAAGTTAATCACGATTGTATCTTCGATCGTCTCGCAGAAAGACTCCTTTTTCATGATCGACCATCCCTACCCGTGAAGTATTACCAGTTTTCAACAACACGGCGACAATCTCGGTGCCTTTGCATGAATATCTTTTCTTCGCGATATCCGTGTAGCGTGTTATTTGATCAGAATGCTCATCCGTATTTACCTTGTCTTCAATTACGATGGCGAGTTCTGGAGATTCTTCATCAAATTCATTGATTTTCACAAGCAAATCAATTTTTTTATATTGCAACTCTACTTCAATACAAGAGACTTCAAGGCTCTTCGCTGCATTGGTTTTCTCAAGTAGAGAATGAAGCAAATCGGTTCCCAATCGATGCAGGTTACTATGCGAATTTTTGAAATGTGGATGGGCCCACGAGAGCATATAGGCCAATGCCGCATCTTGGGCAAGCTCTTTGGTAGCAAACTCAAATAGATTGGGCGGCGATGGGCTATGATGATGTTTGCGAGTAAAGCCGTTCATTCTCTCCTTTTGGTTTTTTGTTAGTGATTGCCCATCATTTCACCTTAAATACCGTGTAGCTACTTGTGCCTAACAGAGGGTGAGTAGAGATACTATTTCTGTAAATAATAGCATATGTGAAATGACATTCACCGCCTCAATACAATGAGGAAAGTATCGGAGCAATCTTCTGGATTATTGTGCTCGCTCCACCATCAGGCCTGCGTCCCTTATTACTCTACCTGCCGCTCCGTATGAGACATGTTCAGCAAGCCCATGGTGACCTTTTCAGTCATATGGTGAATGATAACCGATCAGCCATCATTCCACCGAGCTTGGCTGGAACTGTATCCTGGACTGACGGAATATGGTTCAACCCACTTGCAGATTCGGTGATTGCTGAATCTTACTACCCGAGCTGGACGGTCTGGACAGTACCGGCTTCCCCGGCTTTTATGGCGGCAACGCCGGCCACGGCCAGATCCTGAAGACCCACGCCCGTGCTGTCGAACAGCGTAATGTCGTCATCACCCGAACGCCCCGGATGGGTGCCATTGATTACCTCTCCTAGAGGGGTTATCTGCTCCCTAGCAATGAGTCCTTCAGCAAAGGCATGCTGCGCCTCCCCGATCGAGGTTGACTGGTCAATTTCATCGGTAAACACTTTCGCACTCGCAACCAGTTTCGACTCAACCTCCTGCTTGCCACGGGTATCCGTTCCCATGCATGCGATATGCGTTCCTGGCCGAATCCAGTCATTCATCAGCAACGGCGCAAAACTGGATGTAATAGTGATGATTACATCTGCCTGTTCACAGGCTTGCTCGATCGCTGTCGCTTCAAACGGCAATCCCACCTCCTCGGCAACCTTGCCCAGATTTGGCAGGTATTCCGGATGGTAGTTCCATGCAACTACCTTCTTGAAATCCCTTTGCTCAGCCGCTGCCCGAAGCTGAAAGCCAGCCTGATGACCGGCTCCGATCATGCCCAGTACCACAGAGTTTTCGCGTGACAGGGTTGCGATCGAGACGGCAGATGCCGCGGCTGTCCGGATTGCGGTCAGATAGTTTCCGCCGACCAGAGCACTCAGCCGGCCGGTATCCGGGTCAAACAGGCAAACCGTTGACTGGTGGTTGGTGAGACCCTGTGCCATGTTGCCGGGCCAATAACCGCCACCCTTGACGCCCAGTGTCATGGAGCTCCTGTCAAATCCCGACTTGAAGCCATACAACGCGTCGGCATGTCCTATCGCTTCCCTGACCACAGGAAAATTACGCGCTTCGCCACTCGCCATGCGACCGAATATATCCTTGACAGCATCGAATGCCGCTCCGGAATCCATTAGCTGTTTGCAATCATCCTCTGTGACGATCAGAATGCCATTGTCGCTCATATCATTCTCCTGTGTTCAGTCGTAACCGATCCAACAAGCCATCTTGGGCCGCTCCGGCCATCAACGGCTTGCCCATATACCGCGGATCAGTAGGCCTTGCCTCTGGCACTCACTGGCCAAAGGGTTTCAACCTTGCCACCCCGCACACCAACATACCAGTCATGCACATTGCACGTGGGATCGCAGTGACCCGGCACCAGACGCAGTTTCTCGTTGATCTTTAGAACGCCTTCGGGGTCGGAAATCACGCCGTGTTCGTCCGAACACTTGACGTATTCAACATCCTTGCGTCCGAACACTACTGGCAATCCACTGTCAACGGATTGCGCTTTCAGCCCCGCATCGCAAATCGCCTTGTCGGACTTTGCATGACTCATGACCGAAGTCAGAATAAACAATGCATTTTCCCACTCTCCCTGATCGATGCGGTTGCCCTGCTTGTCCAGAATCCGTCCATAGTCCGCATCCATGAAGGCATAGGAGCCGCACTGGAGCTCGTTGTAGACACCCGAATCCGTCTCGAAATAATAGGACCCGGTGCCACCGCCCGTAACGAGCTCTGCTTTAAGTCCAGCGGCATCAAGTGCCGCTACAGCATCCTTGACCATCGCTACCGCAATGTCAATTTTCTCCTTGCGCTCTTCATAGCTGTCGATGTGCTGCATGGCGCCCTGATAGGCTTGAATACCCGTAAACTTGAGTCCCGGGGCGCTGTCAATGGCCCTGGCAATGTCAACCACGTCCTGGCTGGTGTTCACGCCGCAACGGCCAGCCCCGCAATCGATTTCAATGAGACACTCAATCCGGTTGCTGTGTTTTTCAGCTGCTGCTGACAGGTCGGCTACATTTTTCAGGTCGTCAACGCAAACAATAGTGCGAGCACCATAGCCGGGCAGACGCGCCAGCCGGTCAATCTTGGCAGGGTCCCGCACCTGGTTCGATACCAGTATGTCGGTGATTCCACCCCGCGCGAAGACTTCCGCCTCGGAGACTTTCTGGCAACAGACTCCAACACTGCCACCGAGTCGCTCCTGCAGTTTGGCGACATCAACCGACTTGTGCATCTTGCCGTGAACACGATGACGCATGCCGTGGGCCTTGGCATAATCACCCATCTTGGCAATATTGCGCTCCAGGGCATCCAGATCAAGAATCAGGCAAGGCGTCTGAATTTCACTTTCGTCCATGCCGATCGCTGCCGGCACATCATAGCCGACCTCGAGTTCTTCCAAGTTTTCAATCATTTTATTCATTGTATTTCTCCGGTTAAGACTGCTACCATGGCAATTTGTCGATATCGACATTGCCACCTGTAATGATTACGCCGACCCGCTTGCCGGCAAAAATTTCCTGATTTTTGAGAATTGCTGCCAGGGTCACGGCACAAGACGGTTCGATGATCTGCTTCATGCGAACCCAGAGAATCTTCATGGCATCAATAATTTCCTCTTCGCTGACTGTCAAAATATCCTTGACGTGATTCGATACGAAATGCCACGTTAGCTCCTTGAGCGGCACTTTAAGCCCATCTGCAATTGTGACGGGCGCATCGTCAGCGATGATGTGGCCCGCCCGCAAACTGCGGTAGGCATCATCGGCCTGTTCCGGTTCCGCAGCATAAATATCAACATGTGGCGCAATGTTCGACAAGGTCAGGCAGGTGCCCGAGATCATGCCGCCACCGCCAATCGGCGCAATAACCGCATCCAGTCCCTGGACTTGCTCGATCATTTCACGAGAACAGGTTCCTTGCCCAGCAATAACCCGATGGTCGTTGTACGGGTGGACGAACTCCGCTCCAGTTTCCCTCTCGACCTCGGCGAACACCTGCTCCCTTGAACTGGTTGAAGGTTCGCATTCCGTGATCACTCCACCGTAACCAATCACGGCCTGTTTTTTGGCTTTCGGAGCCGTGCGCGGCATTACCACATGGCACGGAATGCCGCGACGCCCAGCCGCATACGAAAGCGACAATGCATGATTACCGGAGGAGTGCGTGGCTACCCCTTTTTCCGCTTTTTCTTCAGTCAGCCCAAACACAGCATTCGATGCGCCTCGAACCTTGAAGGCACCTGCCTTTTGCAGGCTCTCCAGTTTAAAGAAGAGGGTCGCACCACTCATGTGGTCAATCGCGCTTGAGGTCATGACCGGCGTTCTGTGGACATAAGGAGATATGCGTTCATGCGCCGCAATCACATCGTCATAGGTGGGGATATATTGTGGTTCGGTTTGCTCGTTCATTTTATTTTCTCCCATTCTGTTCCTTAACCGGAATGACTCGTTGTGCGACGGTAGTATTCCTGTGCCGCCCGCGTTCCTGAGCCCAGTTCAATCGGATATCCCAGATCAGCCATGGCCATTTCCGTGACGGCAATGCCCGAAAGCATGACCATGTCCGTCATGGCACCCAAGTGGCCAATGCGAAACACTTTGCCGTGAAGCGGTCCAAGGCCTATGCCGAAAGATACTGCATAGGTACCCAGCAATCGATCTGTCAGGGCATTGGAATCAAACCCCTCTGGGACCCAAATCGCACTCACAGTATCGGAATACAGTTCAGGGGATTTCGCACACAGTTCAAGACCCCATGCATTTATGGCCTCTCGAACTCCTGCTGCGATGCGGCGATGGCGCCTGAAAACATTTTCCATGCCCTCATCGAACAGCATGTCCAGGCTCTCTCTCAGTCCATACAGCAGCTGCAGGGGCGGAGTATAGGGATAACCGCCAGAGCTGTTGGCGCCTAACATGTCCTTGAAGTCGAAAAACGTCCTGGGACAGGTTGCCGATTCTGACGCTTGCAGGGCTTTGGGGCTAACACCCAGCAATGCGATGCCTGTGGCGAGCATCAGGCCTTTCTGAGACCCTGTGACTGCGATGTCTACACCCCACTCGTCCATGCGGAAATCCATGGAGGCCAGAGAGGACACGCAGTCCACAAACAGTAGCGCAGGATGGCTGCTTGCATTCATTGCATCGCGAACCGCCTCTACATCGGACTTAACGCCAGTAGCGGTTTCATTGTGTGTCACCAGAACCGCCTTGATTTGGTGCTCGGCATCCTTGCTCAGATGCTCTTCGAAAAGATCGGCCGGGGCACCGGTCCCCCATTCGCATTCGATCACCTCAACCTCGAGGCCATGCCGCTGGCAGAGGTCAATCCAACGGTGCGAAAACATGCCGTGCCGTGCAGCGAGGACTTTATCGCCCGGGGATAGCGTATTGGAGATTGCCGCCTCCCAGCCTCCTGTACCCGAGGAGGGATAGGCCAGGACCTGTCCCTCCGCTGTCTTGAATACTTTTTTCATGTCTTCAAGCACCGGCAGAAACAACCCAGCAAATTCTGATGATCGATGATCAACCGTCTGAATACTCATCGCATTACGGAGACGATCAGGTATGTTCGTAGGTCCTGGAATGAATACGGGGTTTTGTCCACTCATTATTCTATGTTCCTTATATTGCGCCTCTTAAAACGGGCAATCATGGCATTGCTGGTTGGCAAGCTGACTTTTCCTGTACCAGCCCCAACTCGATACCCGGCGGGCCACAACAACAGCGAGAGGCTTAGCTTAAAAAAAAGCGGTGCGTTCTACACCGCAAATTCACTCAATGAACTTTCAAAAAAGACCGGATCACAAGAACCCGAACGGGTTCAGAAAACGTGATGCGAACGATAGAATGCAAGTTCAGAAGGCCAGTAGTTTGACCCTCTTCCAAGTCATATAATGCCTTAGATGAGGATTTTCAAGATTTCCTGCTGAACAACCCGTTCAATTCATTCAGCCTTGTTGTGCAAAGGCTACAGTAGGCTACGTTTTTTCGGATGTGATTGGCGAGAAATGTCGCAAGCAATTGTGTTTTTGTAAGCCCATCAATTATGACCAGAAAGTGAGCAGTCCATCGAGGAAAATGTTAAGCCCTGATCTAAAAACAGGAATCGCAAAAAAGCATAAAGCCTCGTTAAGTCATGGTGTTATTGATAAAATGGCGAATCGTTTCGGCCATTACCGAAGCTTTTGTTTTCAGCTCATCTTCGATCACCATGCATCTCTCCTCTCGTGCCTCGATCGGTCCAGTAGCTCCCCCGGAGCTTGCAAGGCTGGGAGGGGTCACCGATCACATCGAGCACCAGCGCACCCAGATGTGTCCGGCTCTTGTCCTGGATCGCTACACATGGTCGATTTTCGAATGCACCAAAAATTCGATAGGTGCCGTCGTCTTTCATGATGATTTTCGAAGCCAGGAAGTCTCCGGATGATTCTAGCGTTTCAAGATGCAGATGCAACTGAGTGTATGTCTGGCGAATAACAACCTGGGCTTCTATTGGGTCGGGAGAATGTCCTGTCTGAGGATCGACCCAGAGCGAATCGATTACGAATTCCCAATTGCCTGCCTGATCATCCGCTCTGCACGATCACAGCGTTCCTGCTCGATCTTGCCGGGTGAATGCAGCCATGCGGGTAAACACCTCCTTCCAATTCTGCACTGGCCCACTGGATCTTCCAAGGACACTTTGCAACCCACCATATTCAATATCAGTGTACATGTTGCTGAAAATCCCGGCCAGCCCTAGGTTTGTCATTGCCATCACTGCGATCCTCCGAATTTACGATGTATGGTAAAATGCATCAGAAAATATACAGTATGCTGTACATAATACCATTATATTATAATATATATCCTAAGGATATATATTATAATATAATTCTATTGTCCTTAGGACAATAGAATTATATTGTGAATTGATATTTTTGTCAAGTACTGATGAGCCGTGCAAGATCGCTTTTGGAAGACGGGTTGAGGGAACTGAGACAAGCCGTCATCACGCCCTATGGCCTTTTTCGAATGATTCAGGACATGTACCCTGACCCTGGCATGTCCCAGTATTTCAGAACCTACAAGTCCTTGATCAAGGCCCGGGTAATCGACGAAGATGACGACTACAGTGGACGGGCCATGCGTATTCTTGTCGCCCACGATCAACCGATCGAGGACATCGTGTGCCTAGCCGATCCGTTGTGCCACGTTTCACACCTGTCCGCCATGCAGTGGTGGGGACTGACGGATCGTGTCCCTAAAGAGATAATCTTCACCAGGGCCAATGCACTGGAGTCAAGGGCAAGGCTGATGGAAATGGTGGAAAATGACCCTCGACCGCAACCGCCGAAATATCTCCTGCCACGGAGAATCAAGCACCCTGATTCGGTTCGAGGGTGTTCTATCCGCATGATCGACAGCAAACCGGCCGGGAATTCCGTTGTCGTGCAGGGACGCCAGATGCGTCTTGCTACCATCGGACAAACGTTTCTCGACATGCTCAGGAGGCAGGATCTTTGCGGCGGCATGCGGCATGTTCTGGAAATCTACGAGGAGCATGCTGGCCTGTGGGTCGAGGAAATCGTCACTGCGGTTGACGAATTCCCGAAAAAGATCGTCAAGTGCCGTGCGGGATATATCCTCTCGGAACGACTGAAGATTCATCATGAAAAAATAGATGCCTGGCAGGCCTCGGCTCCGCAGCGGGGCGGGAGCTGCAAGCTGGATTCGTCAAGAGACTATGCCCCAGTCTATTCCGAAGACTGGAGCCTTTCCCTGAATGTCTGATCCATATACATCCATCGATATCGGCCAGTGGGTTCATGATGCGGCCGGAGCGACCCGGCGGCAGCGTGAGATCACCCGGATCATTCTCCATGCAATCGCAGCAACCCCTTCATTGCGCGAAGTGCTGTACCTCAAGGGAGGGGTGTTCATGGGGCTTGTATACGACAGCGTGCGCCTCAGCGCAGATATCGATTTTTCCGTTGCGGACACGATAGAACCGGATAAATCGGCAGGAAATATCTTGCGAAAGGCACTTGATCCTGCCCTGCTTCGTGCGGCATCGGAGTGCGGGCATCCCCAAACTGTCCTGCGGGTACAGAGCGTGAAGGGGATGCCCGGAAACCGTTTTCCAGATGCGATTTCTCCGGCATTGCGAATCAAGATCGGTTATACCGATCGGGGCAGCCGGCAACATGAACAGCTGCTGGAGGGCATGGCCAGCTCCATCGTAGCGATGGATGTTTCATTCAACGAAACCATAGAAGAAATCCAGATTCTCCAGATATCGGACGAAAGTACCTTGCTGGCCTACTCCCTGATCGACATGATTGCCGAGAAGTACAGGGCATTGCTGCAACAGCCTTCTCGCGACCGGTACCGAGAACAGGATGTCTATGATCTCGATATCCTGATCCGGGATCCGGATCTGGATGACCGGGCACTTGGAAAAGTGCTTAAAATGCTCGTCATAAAGTGCAAGTCGCGGGACATTGATTCCCGTCCCGACTCCATGGATGATCCTGATATAAGGCGGCGGGCCCATGCCGACTGGAACACGATCGAGCTTGAAACCGGGGATCTTCCGGATTTCGATGGGTGTTTCGAGCGCATCAGGATGTTCTATTGCAAACTCCCTTGGTTCATTGAGGAATAACTTAATGACCCTATCCATTGCAGCAAATGAACTTGACGCCACCAGAAAGAACCCTGTTAATCAACCAGCACAGGATTCTGAAAATTCTCGATCCTGCTGAAAAGGACTATCATGAACTCAAAATCGAGATGTTCAAGAACGGCTATGAAGGAGAGGGGGAATTATATGAACTGGAAGATCCATTGACGAAAGAGGATCGTAAAGAAGTTTACGACACCTTGGATATGTTCCGAAGCCTACAGGTTTCAGCGGATAATCTGAGAGTCCTGGAAGAATTTCAGAAGAAACGCAGATTTTTGCTTGCCGGGTATGACGGAAACAATGAAACCGTTTTTCCGCTTTTACAGAGTTTGTTATCGAGAAACTTGGAAAATATGCAAGCCTCGCCATCAAGATATCCAGCTACTGCAATTCACATTCCCCATGCAAAGTACTTGCCAATCTATGCTTGCCAAATGGCGCGATGAAGCTGGGTCAACAGATTCAGGCGATCTAAGTGAAACCCAGATCAACAAGATCTCAAGGGGTTGATGAATACTACCGATAATGAGGCCTGAGGAAAACGGCACATCAAGACCATCAAGAAAACCTTCCTCTACCGGATGCGTTTAATTCTCATCATGTGGTCCCGTAACAATACTGGACGGAAAGAAGTGTTCGCTTTGCATCACGTGCCTTTATCAGTAACTTCAATGCTTCCATAACAACACGGTTTCTGCATTGTCACATTTCTTTATTGCAGTGTGCCTATAAAGTGCATTGATATTTCGACTAGTTGTCTAGTTGTCGCGAATCCGGTTGAGGACATAATGCAGGACTCCTCCCGAGAGGTAATACTCAACCTCAATTGCTGTATCGATTCTGGACTTTAGCTGAATCTTGTCGATTGAGCCATCAGCACGGTTGATATTGGCCTCAAATACCTGGCCGGGCGTCAACTCACCGTCCAGCCCAAGTATGTCGATGGTGTCCGAATCTTGTATGTGATGAGTATTTCGATCTTCACCCGGCATGAATTGCAGCGGCAAAACCCCCATGCCAACCAGGTTCGAACGGTGGATTCTTTCATAACTCTCCACGATCACGGCTTTAACGCCCAGCAACAATGCACCCTTGGCAGCCCAGTCCCGACTCGATCCGGTGCCGTACTCCTTGCCTGCAATTACCACTGAAGGAATGCCCTGTTCCATGTAGTGCATCGCTGCATCATAGATAGACAACACCTCTTCCGAATCAGGAAGACGGGTATATCCCCCTTCAACCCCCGGCACCAGTTCGTTGCGGATGCGAATGTTGGCAAACGTGCCCCGCATCATTACTTCATGATTGCCGCGCCTTGATCCGTAGGAATTGAAATCCCTTGGCTCGACTCCCCTGGATGTCAGATATTTTGCCGCCGGGCTACCCTGGGCAATGGAACCTGCCGGAGAAATATGATCGGTGGTTACCGAATCTCCCAGCATCGCAAGAATTCTGGCGCCCATAATGTTCTGATCCTTGCCGCTGGTATAAATCTCGTCAAAGAACGGAGGAAGCTGGATGTAGGTCGACTCCGGCGGAAAAGAATAGGTAGTGCCTGAACCTGCTGGAATCGCCCGCCATTTATCATCCCCTTCAAACACATTGGCATATTTTTCAATAAACATGGACTTGTCAATTTTGCCGACCTCGCTTGCCACCTCATCATTGCTTGGCCAGAGATCGTGCAGGAAGACATCATTGCCATCCTGATCTTTGCCGATGGGCTCGCTGTCCAGATTAATTCGAGTGGTGCCGGCCAGTGCATAGGCAACCACCAGGGGCGGTGAAGCCAGCCAGTTCGCCTTGACCAGTGGATGAATGCGGCCTTCGAAATTGCGATTGCCCGAGAGCACTGAAGAAACCACCAGATCATTATCCTTGATGGTGTTGTGAACGGGTTCAGGCAGAGGTCCCGAATTCCCGATGCAGGTTGTACAGCCGATCGCTACGGCATTGAATCCCATTTCATCCAGATAGGTTTGCAAGCCAGCCTTTTCCAGATACTCGGTGACCACTTTGGAACCCGGAGCAAGAGACGTCTTGACCCAGGGCTTGCGACTGAGTCCCCGCTCTGATGCCTTTTTCGCAACCAGGCCGGCTCCGATCATGACGGCCGGATTGGAGGTATTGGTGCAGGATGTAATTGCGGCAACTACCACGTCCCCATGTGCCATCTCGAAATTATCGCCGCTTTGAAATGCCGCTTCGACTTGATCTCTCTCGACATTTGCAGCAATGAACTCTTCGGTGGCCTCGCGCAATTCCGGCATGGGGACCCGATCCTGCGGGCGACTCGGACCGGACAGATTTGGCCTGACTTCACCCAAATCAAGATGCAGCACAGACTGGAAAACCGGATCCGGGGTATCGGACTCGCGCCACATGCCCTGAGCCTTGCAATATGCTTCAACGAGATTCGTCACCTCTTTATCCCTGCCGCTGAGCTCGAGATATTCGATGGTTTTTCGGTCAATCGGAAAGAATCCACAAGTTGCGCCATACTCAGGCGCCATATTGGCAATAGTTGCCCGGTCCGCCAGTGGCAAGTCATCCAGTGCCGACCCATAGAATTCGACAAATTTCCCAACCACGCCGTGCTCGCGAAGCATCTGCACGATGCGCAACACCAGATCGGTAGCGGTAATCCCGTCCTTGAGCTTTCCGCTCAATTCAAATCCGACCACTTCCGGGATGAGCATTGGAATGGCCTGGCCCAGCATCGCCGCTTCAGCCTCGATACCGCCAACTCCCCAGCCCAGAACGCCGAGGCCATTGATCATGGTAGTGTGGCTGTCTGTGCCCACCAGCGTATCCGGGAAGGCAATGGTCTGTCCGCCCTGTTCCCGGGTCCATACAGCCCGTGCGATATATTCCAGATTCACCTGATGAATGATTCCAGTGCCCGGAGGCACCAGCCTGAAATTGTTGAAGGCGCCCTGCCCCCATTTCAGGAATGCATAGCGCTCGGCATTTCTCTGCATCTCCAGTTTGACATTGTCTGCAAATGCGGAATTTGAGGCAAACCTGTCAATCACGACAGAGTGGTCAATCACCAGATCGACTTGTGAAAGGGGATTAATCTTCTCAGGGTCGGCTCCGGCCTTGACCAACGCATCGCGCATGGCGGCAAGGTCAACCACTGCCGGAACGCCGGTAAAGTCCTGCATCAATACACGGGCAGGATAATAGGCAATTTCATGGCTGAGATAACTTGTGGCGCTATTGGCAACGACTTCAATGTCCTTGCGCGAGTTTTCAGAACCGTCGTCATGCCTGAGCAGATTCTCAAGCAGAACCTTGACGGAGTTGGGCAGGGAATGGATATCGCCGAGCCCTGATATTTTTTCAGAGTTCAGATTGAAGTAGCCGTAGGTCTTCCCGGAAACTTCGAGAGTGGAGAAGCTGTCAAAAGAATTGCTGCTGTTTTGGCTCATGAATAATTACTCTGGTCAGGTTGATCAAATCAAACATTGTATATAAGAGGCGCGACTTTTTGGTTTAGACTTTATTGTGCAGTATCATGAATTTCGTTCCTAATTCCCTCATGGAGATCCTGGAGAGAAATACGTCCATTGCTGATCGCTGACCCCAGTAATGTTTTTATCTGCGATTTTGCAAGACGACGACATTGCTTTTTTTGAATGGCAAGATGCACATGAACGGCAAGTTTGCCGAGCCGGACATAATCAAGACTACAAACGTCAACATGCCTGTCAATAAAATCCCTGACCGGTGTTCTGCCCTCAGTGTTCTCCAGAACATGACCGTCACCAGTCAAGTCCCTTTCGGATATCCAAACAATGTCAAGTTTATCTAATCGATCTCCAGCTGCCGCGATTGCTAACGCAGTATCCTCGATACCAGCATTCCCAAAATCGCTGCATTGCCAAAAGGATACGGCATTACCCCGGGTTCGAAGATCGCCTGTCACAGCATCTGCTGCAATCTCTCCCTCCGACAGTCCGCGGGCAATATTGTTTCTTGAATCCCATTTTGCACGGGATATCTTTCTGACCAGAAACACTGGCTACCTGGACTCCTTGAGGTCGCAAACTACATCTTGAATGTAGTCATTAAGCCAGTGAACATCTTCTGAATGTTTCTCGAGCACACTGCAGAATTCCACCTTCCCCCAGGATTCTGCGGCCTGTACAGCGGCATCCCTGATTTCTATATCATCAATTTTGAGCGCAGACTTAACGAGTCTTACACACCATGCAGTCGGTTCCGAATCCCGCCTGCCCAGGCAACGCAGTGCGGATGCTGCCATGTCTGGGTGATCGACATCCAAAGATAATTCACTGAGCCATTGATACGCCCCCTGCTGACTCATCGAACATAGTGCCTCATCAATAATTTTTTCCGCCGGATGAACAACGCCATCCTGGACAGGATCGTTTTCGAATGCAAGCCTCAAATCTGAAATGAATCGTTCCTTTCTGGATATCGCCGAATCAACACATTCCATGTCGAAAATCAAGTGAAATAGGTCTTTCCGTATTTTGGGGTCAGATGGAATCGTCTCTTGAATTGACAGGTGATTGTCCGTGTAGGGATCAAGCAATTCTAGTAGTCGCTTGTTTCGTAAATTCGTAACTGAACGTGATTCGCGGCCTTCATCAGGGATATACTGGAGCATTCCAAACACGCCTGAACTACTGGGATCATTGGATATTTTTGAGTAATTTGCAAAATCTACAGAATTACCTTCCTCTCTATTTGCCATTAACATCGAAAAGCCGCCTCGCTTTATCTGTAACTATTGTTTCGAATGCCTCACTAATCCGTTCATGCAAATTGTCAGCCATGTTTATGGATTCTCCACAGTCTATGGATGCTCCATTTTGCCAAAAAGCATCAAGGTCTAGAAGACATTCAACACTGGTGGAGGAAGAATCAAGCAGCCCATAGGACAAATTCAGCTGCACTTTGTCCTCGTAAACATAATCTATGCGACCGAAAAAGCTCCTGTACGATTCCGGCAATCCTTCTAGCTCCGGGTTTACGCACTTAATATACTCTTCAATTTTTACATTTGTATCAGGGATTGTAATTTTATTGATGTAGCGAACACCGACCCGAACAACTGACTTAGCATCTGTAACCTTTCCATAGGCATTTAATGCAGTTGATATTCGTGATCGAAATTCATCCCATCCACCGTTTTCCAAGTTGTCGGGAGGCTGGTAAGGGCGCAACATGTGAACACTGATTACATGGGGGCCGACTCCAATTATTCGCTTGCCGTCTGCTGTGACTAGTTGGACTTTGAGCAAGCCATCATCATGATGAAGTTTTGATAGTTTGCCTTCTTCCATTTGCAAACCGAGCTTTAATGATCTTTGTTCCCTAGGCGTGCCTAAAAATTCCTCTCCGAGCTCAATTTGAAGTTTGCCTGGAATCGTCAAGTCCCAATCAGAATCCGGAGCAAATCGAAACTCGCAGAGCGCCTCTTCTATTGGAGGATATTTATAACGACTGCCATTTTTCAATTTGTATCTCCTCTTCCCAATTTTTTCATCCACTTAGTCATATGTGTCTTTGGAATCCAGATAATTGGGAACTGTTGGATTTCTTGGTTTCTGAACTTCGACTGGATCCATTTTACTTGGCAAGGCAGTATCAGGACCTTCTCCATACGGGATGGAAAGTCCATATGCTATGGCGAACCGATGATAGTCTTTTCTTGCAACTCCATTCAACTTGAAATCCGTTGGATAAGGCGTTTCACGCAATTCGTACGGCGGAATCTTGATGCTCTTATGAGCAAACTCCCTGTGTGTGCAGTCAATTGCATTCTTATACCATTCTGAACCTATTCCACCTCCACCAATGAATACAATCAGTCGATTGTCTTTCGATTGAATGGGTCCAGCAGGATTTCCAAAAACCTTTAAGGGGTCCTTCCGTCTAAATTCTGCGATTACATAGCCAACAATTTTTTGCAAATCAAGTCTCTTTTTATCAAGAAGTTCACAACTTGATGCGAATTCCATTAATTTTGCTTGAAGTTCTGTTGCTGATTTTGCAGTTAATATACTTTTAACCTTGTCTGCGTCTTCCCCAAACGAATTGGAAACAGCAGAAACTCCAAGTTCTCCCACTTTTCCAGCATAAAAATTCACGTTTTTTTCACCATCTGAAGCGAAAAAATTAAATGAAACGCCATCTACAGTACCTCCACCAATATCGAAATACATGTAGACATCCTCTTGTGCTTCACGCGAAATTACGAAAGATTGTATTGCGGCTGACAGTTCTGGAATCGCATGGCAATCTATTTTTTCATTCGAAATCGTGCAAATATCATCTTCGTAACGCTTCATCAACATTTGCAAATCGCTCGGTAGCATACCCGACTCCGCCCAGTGCCAACCAACGCAAAAGACTTCTTCGAAGCTTTTAATTCTATTGGAATCACAGTGTTCTACAGGAACCCCTACATTCGCCGACCAGTGGATACCTCTTCCAAGCAACAAGTCTTTACGGTTAATTTTGATCCATTCTTTCGCTTTCACTATGATTTTTGCCAAAAACCAGCTGCAAAGTGCACGAATAACTGCATCATCGTTAAGATTTACCCCTTGGCATCGTTTGCCTCCTACTGTTGGAAAACCAGCCAAGTACATTTTCAGATACCTATAGTCAACACAATCGGTTTCATTATGTTCGCCATACAGGTTGAGTACCCCGTTAGAGTTGATTGAAACAATAGATGGAACCAAAGCATCTTCGGCGCTTCTACCGAAACTTACGATTTCACTTTGTTCAGTACCAGCATTTCTGAAACACACCTTTGTGAAGCTCGTGCCAAAATCAATGCCAAGATTGAGTTCTAGGATGGAGGTAGATTTAGTTTTTGGCTCAGTTGTTTCAATCACACGATTAGGGGGCTCGGTTTGGTGCCAATCTGACTGCCCTGAATTAGGACCTTTCTCTTTTTTTTGCCGGGTAAATTTAAAGAACTCGAGTTTCGGAATCCAGATTACATGATTTCATGGTTCCGGTCCTACTGTAGCCTGGTGTTCCCGGCAAATGGTCCGGAATCGAGGGCAACATGCGGGTCAGGAGTTCCTCCATGTGCCCGTTGATCACCCGAGGCACGAGCGATGTCCGGATGAGAACTGGCGAGGGACTCGTGCCAGGATTTCCAATTCATTTTCGAGGCTTTGTTTGGCGTATTTAATGACATGAATGCTGAAAACCTATGCTTATACCCGATATGAGGATGTGAGGCCTCTGTTTCCATGCCTATCAGTAGCTGAATGACTGTTTTCGGACGAAAACGAACTCCGAAACTCGAGTGAAGAAATTTCACAAGACCATTATTGCACCTACTAGTAGTATCACTTTCACTGAATCAACACTATGTAGCCCTAATAAACCCTATAGCCAGTTGCTCCAGACTTGGATCGAATTTACGCTTCTCGGATATTTGCTTTAGTTTAATTGCAAATTGGTCTTCCTCTTTCCTTAGCAACCCTTCAGTTACAGGAATCATATTTGTTTTTCCTTGGCTTTGAAATCGCGAGATTCGTTCTTGAAGTTCACTTACCCGTCGATTTCTGTAATTTTTCGCACTAATTTCCTGTTGATTACAACGAACCTCGTTTTGAGTTTGACCTTCCTTACTTTTATCATCAAATAATTTGTCGAGTTCTTTTTCACAAAGTTCAACCTTGGACTTTAGGTCGTTTAAATTATTGATTAAGTTTACCGCATTGTGTAACGTCTCACCATGTTTCGAGGCAAAAGCTACAAATTCTTCTGAAAGCTTCTCGTCTAGTAACTCGTTTGACCCAATTCTCATGACTTTGTATGATAATTGATGTTCTTTCCGAATCCCCTCAAAAGACCACTTCTGTATCGCATAAACATAGTCACCCTGATCAAACTGTGTCTTCTTGGAATTGATACTGATGGCCGAAACAGGGTGCAATGGTTGGTTCTGACTTTCGTATTCTTTCCTTATCCACTGAATCAGTGGGTGGGTCGGGTCAATTGACTCCTCATTACGTTCAAATCTACTTGTCTGTCGAGGATCGAAATAGCAGAGAATTGGATTAAGAGATTTATGAAGCATTGTCCGGGTAGCAGGCCTGTTATCCATTATGAACAAATTTAGATGTAGTCTGGCATCATGAGACAGGAGAATATTTGCAACAGATTTCTTGTTTCGGTCCAATTCGACTTTGGACCCCGGATATTTCCTCGCAAAAAAATCATTAACCAGTGAAATCAATTCACCCGCACTTAGCCATCGTCCCAAACTGTGACTAGATTCAATTTGCTCATATATATAGTCTGAAAATCCCAATAGATTTACAGCCTGATCTTCGATAAGTTGCTGTTCGTTTCGTTTATCGATGATCGCATCTTCGGCTTCCTTTGAGATTTTTACACGTGTCTCTTCATCAAGATTAGGATCCAACAACTTTTCCATCAACTGGTATGTTGGATTGCCAAGGATATGTTCCAAATCCCCGATGCTTTCTTGAAATATCTTGATTCGATCATACAGCCGCATTAGTATTTTATCCTCAATGGTTTCTTCAACGACAAAATTTATTATTGAGATTTTGTCAGCTTTCTGGCCGAGTCTATCCAATCTGCCAATTCGTTGCTCCACACGCATAGGATTCCAAGGCAAATCGTAATTGACTAAGAACCGGCAGAACTGAAGATCAATGCCCTCGCTGCCTATTTCTGAAGATAGTAAAACAGAGGGGCCATTTTTTTGCCTGAATTCCTCAATACATTCGAAGCTTTTGTTTCCCATTCCCCCCAGAATCAGGGTTGTGCTAATGCCATCATTGTTTAGTCTACGTTGCAAATATTCAAGAGTCCTTCGAAAGTATGCAAATATTATGAACTTTTCAGATTTGTTGTCGTTCAATTGATTGGAAAGAAATGATTCCAATTTTCGATATTTTGTGTCTACTGATTCGAGCTTCTGCAAATCAACTGCTACCAATGATTTTCCTATGCTGTTTTCATTAGCTATATTGTCGGATTCGGGAGTTTGAAACAGGCCCAAATCCTCCCAGAATAGTTCATCGAAAACCTCATTACTGTGCCAAGTTTCCAGAGCAGCGAAGAGTGAACTTGCCATTTGTCGTTGACGAGTGATGATAGCAAACTGGGGTGCTCCTGATTCTTCTTCTCTATTTTCCCAAAGATTGTTTGTAACTCGATTGTAAATTTCACGTTCGAATTCCGAAAAATTCACTGTCAGCACCTGGGGTTCTCTTTGAGCCTTTTTTTCGAGCACTTCTCGCTTGCGGCTTCGAACCATATACTGGCTTAGAAGTGATCTGTTTTCCAACAATTTGGACAATTCTATGCGACGCTCTGGAGTAATAGCTACATTTTCTAATTCTTCTTGAATTGATTTCAGCACATTATCGTCCTTGAAGTAGGATGATTTACAAGCAGAATTTATTGAACTCACCGCAACCGACAAATCTGGTGGTTGATTACGAAGACATCTGATAGCATCGATAATGGGTACGTTTGCGGCTATTCTCTCTTGAAATAGTTGTGAGTCGTAAAACTCATCCGGGTCGATAAGTCGCAATATTTGGTACAAATTATCGTTTGATATCTGAACCGGCGTTGCTGTAAGTAGCAAAAAATGATTCGAGGTCTCCCTCAGTAACCGTCCCAATCGATTATTTGCAGTTTTCGGATTTCGCAAATAGTGAGCTTCATCGATAATGACTAGATCAAATAAAAATCCTTCATTGATTGCCTTATTTTCATCAAGCAATCTTGCTAATACTGATCTCACTCTCGTATCGGATAAATCTCCATAGTTTCGTGGAGCACGTATAGCTTCGAAGCTGACGATATATTTGAATGCTTGTGTATTTGTCCTATTTTGTAGCTTTTTTGTTAGTTGTTTTGCGTCCACGATCTCTGCGGGTATGCTGAATCTCTCCTGGAGGTCGCGTTGCCACTTTTCGCAAAGCATGGCCGGACAGACTATAAGCAAACACCGTGCATCCTCGCGTGCCTGTAACTCTTTCCATATGTATATCGATTCTATAGTCTTTCCTAAACCTACCTCGTCAGCAATAAGCAGTCGCCCAGTCGGCGACTCTATAAATCTCAATACTGCTTTGAATTGATGAGGAAAAAACTCTGTATTGCTCGTCTCCATCGAATAGAAAATATTAGTCAAATTTCCCTTGATTTTTTCGAATGACAGTACTCTCCGAAGGTCTGACGACTCGCCGAATTTTCCTGATGCCAGAATATTAAACAGGTCTTCATTAGGTCTGACGAGTTCGAGCAACTCATGGCTTTTAAATTGTTTTTCATTGGGTCCGAACTCAATTTGGACTAGCGTTTTACTGCCTGAAGTTTTTGTTTTACCTGTGGTCATACCGATCCGACCAGGTTTATCTCTCAAGCAAACTGACTGATCAGGGAGTGTCGGATCCCAAGAACCCAAGGGTGGTGTTGACTTTGTCATATGTAACAATCTTGCAGTGGTCGAATAGGGCTGTAATCAAGAGTGGTGGTGGGGTTGTTACTAAACTCCGCCTACTCGGTAAATAATAACAAACATTCTACAGATATTCGATATTCTAATTAAAACATTGCTAATCAATAGATAATAAGCACATGCCTTAAGATAGACGAAGACCTTGACTTAACAGCTTTCTTCTTCTGGAAAAGTGAAGCAATAACATACCATGAACCAAAACCTGCAAACCTGGCAGTCGCAAAAAGCCAGCAAGACCAGAAATTCATCAAACACTCTCTTGACTGAAGCAACGCATCCAGAAATCTCTCAATGATTATCCAACAAGCATTTGTCCGGGAGACCACCAACACCTGGATAGCTGTCACCATCATCATCGTTGCCATATTCTCCGTGACTCGGCTGGTTGGATTTTTGGGTTCTGCGGCGGACGGAAGCATACCTATCGAAAGCGTGCTGGTGCTGCTAGCACTGAAGCTTGTCTCCTATCTTGACGTCATTCTGGTGCTCTCGCTCTACCTGTCGGCACTGCTAGTTCTGGGTCGCTGGATTAGCGACCGTGAAATGACCGCACTTAACACTTCGGGGATTGGGCTTGCCGGCTTCCTGATGCCTGCGATGGCCTTGTTTGTCATTTCCGGCACCATCGTTGGCGTATTCTCTCTCTATCTGGGCCCGCTCGCAGGCCAGATCGGTGACAATATCGAACACGATTTCAGAAACCGCTCTGATATCGTTGGTGTCAGCGTCGGAGAGTTCAATCAAATCAGGGGTGGTTCCTGGGTGTACTTCATTGCTGGACAAAATCCCGATAGCGGCATATTTTCTGACATCTTCCTATACAGCGGTGACGCAGGAAACGACGAAGTCATCACGGCCAAAACGGGGTATGTAGCACTCGACGAGACTGCCGATGGCGATCTGCTGGTTCTGCAAAACGGCTCCCAGTACCGGATCGATGCAAGTCAAGACACTTTTTCAGTCGCTGATTTTGAAACCTACTCGGCGCGCCTGAGAATGCCTGACACGCAATCCCTGCATGTGCCGGTCAAAAACCGATCCACCCCTGCCCTGCTTTATGGGCAGGAACCGCAAAACCAGGTAGAACTACACTGGCGGCTATCCAAGATCTTCATGCTCGGTGTGCTGCTTCTGCTGGCCCTCTCATTTGCTTCCCCATCCTACCGAAAAGGCAGATTTCTCAGCATGCTGTTTGCATTTCTGATCTATTTCCTTTATTCGAATATGCTGGGTGCTGCAACCACATTGAGCGGCAAGGGACCGCTCTCGCCCCAGGCCGTACTCTGGCTGACGCATCTCATGTTTCTGATTGTTGGCGCAATCCTGTTCTACTTCCGATATCGGAATATCCGTCTCATGCCCATGGGGGCCTCATCATGAATACGCTTGACCGACATGTAGGCAGGATCATCATTCAATACACCTTGGTCACTACCGGGATCCTGCTGTGTCTATACACGTTTATCAATTTCCTTGATCAGATTGAAGCGATTGGGCGAGGGAATTTTGGCCTTGCCGAAGCAATTCTCCATGTCCTGCTATTGACTCCGAGCACCTTGTATGAACTGTTTCCAATGTCTACCCTGCTCGGGGCCATCACTGGACTATCCATACTTGCCAAAAACGGTGAGCTTGCAGCCATGCGAACCAGCGGTTCTTCGATGCTGGAAATCACCGGATCAGTTCTTAAAGTAGGGGCGGTATTCGTTATTTTTTGTCTGGTTATTGGTGAGCTGGTGGCTCCATCATCCCGCAATTATGCTGAGCATGAACGAGCTCATGCAATCAACACCGGTATCGAGCAACCTGGCGATCAGGGGCTCTGGATGCGTGATCGCAATGCCTACACCACAATCCGGGAAATACTGCCTGATCTGACCCTGCTTGATGTGAAATCCTTTGTGTTTGATGCAGGGGGCTCTTTGCGAAACGTGGTTAAAGCCGAGCAGGGGCATTATGATGACAACTCGTGGATAATCCATGAATCCCGTATCTACACCCTTGATGAAGACGGGGGTTTAACCGTAACCCTCTTTCCTCAATCTATCTGGAAAACAACAATCACGCCCGGGATCCTATCAGCATTTCTTGTTCATCCGGATCAGTTATCCTTTGGTCAGTTGAGACGCTATATCACACACCTGAAAACCAACCGGCAAAACCACGAGCGATTCGAACTGGCCCTGTGGAACAAGATCATGCTGCCATTGGCCATTGCGGCTATGGTTACCCTTGCCGTACCCTTTGCATTTACCAACCTGCGCTCCGGCAATCTGGGTCGAAATCTTGTTATCGGAATAATGGTCGGCATCGCATTCTATGTTGCGAACCGCGGATTGGGTTATGCGGTGCTGGCGGGAGGCATTCCACCAGCACTGGGCGCAAGCATCCCAGTGTTAGCACTCTTGCTGTTAATAGTTCTGATGATGCGCCGAATCTGACCGAACGAGTATACGTTTATGTACATCTTCCACAATTGGCCTGGCAGCAGGTTTACCGGAAATTGCTTTTTCTGTAGATATTCGGCCATTCCCTTGCTTTAGTGGAATCAGTGGTTTTTGAGAATTGTCCGGAAGCCTGATTGTAGAGGATATAGCCAGATTTACTTGACTGGCAGTGTTGGCTTGTGCAGACGACAGTGAGCAATTCATGATGACTTTCAAATATCTTAGATGCTGATAAAGGAAACAATGAATTCATGCGAATACTCCTTGGAAACTCTCGCCACCACACGGGCTGGACCCGTAAAGACTGGTTAGGCTTTACGATTACCTGATGCATAGGGACTACGGTTGGCCCGGAACCGGAAGAACCCTCTCTTGATGTGGATTCCCCAACGCCTTTGTCTACTTCTTCTCTGATGTCGACCACCTTGGCTTCGCTTCGGCGGTTTACTGGCAATTACTTCCCGGCAAAAAACTGTCACATGGACAAAATGTCATCTTCCTGCCACTGTTTCCGGGTTCCATGCGCCAAACCGGCGATGCCCGCAAGGCCATGGCGGCAAAAGTCCGAATTGCCAGAACGGGTGCGACTTGAACGGGGGTATTCCGGAACGGCAAGTATTCTTATCCGTAATTCTGGATTCAAAATTGTCCATATGAAGGAATTGAGAATTATTGAGGATAGCTGGAAAATATCCTGCCAAATCTGGGATGAGGAAATTCAAGCAGCCGGGCATCCTTTCTTATTTCTTTCTTAAATCCCTGCTTATTATCGTCATATAAGATTACCTTAAAGCTTGATTAATATGTATTTTTCTTTCTTATTTCTTTCTTAAATTTCTTTCTTCCCGGGTTCCATTTCGAGGTGCAACACTGCCCTCGCCCTGACCCCTTGGCTGGACCGGCCTAGGCTGCGCCCGCAGCCGGCGAGCGATGGATGTGCACGCCTGCATGGCATGCACCGGGCCTTGCAGTGCCGGACTGCATCGTTTATGATGCCGGAAAGTCGAGATTGTCGACGTTTCGGTGTCGAATAAGTGCTTCCGCATCCTAGTTTCCCCTGTCTGTCCATGAAGGCGCAACCTTCATGGACAGACAGGGGCAGTATTGCACCTCGGACTGGAACTTACAATAGAAACAGAACGCAGAATAAAGAAAACTACCGAATAATATGAAACCAATCCCAATAGTTGCTTCGGGACACTGATACAGGAACAGCCACACACAAACAACTAGAGATATGAGTGATTTGAAATTAGCCTTTATCGGTCTCGGAGTCATGGGTTACCCCATGGCCGGACATCTGTCAAGCAACGGTCATCAGGTATGTGTCTATAACCGGACCACGTCAAAGGCCGAAAAATGGTCGGAGGAATACGCCGGAACACATGCGGTCACACCGGCAGAAGCAGCTCAGGATGCTGATTTCGTATTCTGTTGCGTCGGCAACGATGATGACTTGAGAAGCGTCACCATTGGCGAGGGAGGTGCTTTCTCAAACATGAAGCAAGGTTCCGTGTTCGTTGATCACACCACCGCATCGGCAACGGTAGCTACCGAGCTCTACGGATTGGCAAAACAACAGGGCTTTGGCTTTCTTGACGCACCGGTCTCGGGGGGACAGGCTGGGGCGGAGAACGGAATTCTGACAGTGATGGTTGGAGGCGATCAACCTGCCTTCGACAAGGCTAGGCCACTGATCGACTGTTTCGCCCAGTCCGTGATGCTGATGGGCAGCAGCGGCTCTGGACAGCTGACCAAAATGGTCAACCAGATCTGCATTGCCGGTCTTGTGCAGGGCCTCTCGGAAGGTCTTGCATTTGGCGTGAACGCAGGCCTTGACTGCAATCAGGTATTCGAAGTCATATCAAAAGGTGCAGCCAGTTCATGGCAGATGATCAACCGCAACCAGACCATGCTCAAGAATGAGTTTGAGTTCGGTTTCGCCGTCGACTGGATGCGCAAGGATTTGGGACTTTGCATGAATGAGGCGAAAAAAAACGGCTCGGAACTGCCGATCACGGAAATTGTTGATGGGTATTATGCAGAAATCCAGGCTACGGGTGGCAATCGATATGACACATCAAGCCTTGTCACACGCCTGCACCGCAAGGATCTCAAAAAATAGAGATTATATATTTCAGAAGCAGCCCAGGTAACAGTTTACTGATATTTTGGTAGTGGCCTAGTTTGAAAATAAGCCTGTTTAACTGGAAGACGAAACTGTTATAATGATCGTAATTGTGGCAACTCCAGTTAAGTGATCCGGAGAAAGAAAGGAAACAATTAATGAAACTCACCCCCCCCCCCCTCATAAATTAGCAGCCCTGCTGCTGGCAGTACTGGCCGGGCCGGTATCGGCGCAGAACCTGGTTATTCCAGGAACTTACGGGACGGAGGCTTGCACGGAAGGAGGCTGGCCGGAGACAAGTCCGGCAAGATTGCCCATAAATAGGCCCACCTCAACCAACAGTTTCTCGGTTAATCTGCCAACAATAACAATTGACAATATAAATAATTGGACTGGAGGAGGAACTGCTACGTTTGTTCTAACAGGAATATCGATAAAAAGGAACCCGAACGGAGCGGCGTTGCAGGAAACACGATTTAACATTCGTAGCAGTACCCCCATAACGTCACAGAACATTACATTTTCCAGCCTGGAAAAGAATACGCGTTATGTCATCGATTTTTATAGGGTAAGTGCTCCGAATACTCCCTTGATAAGGCGCTGTTTCAAGACGCGGGGCGAGTATACGAATGCCGAGCAGAACCTCAGCCCCGACGGGAGCCGGCCTGTTGGAGATGGACGTTTCGGATGCTTCACGGTTGCCCGCACGCAGCAGGACATCCGGGACTGCCTGTGCGGTGAGAGAAGGGCCAGCACTTCCGACCCATGGACCAATGTCCTGGGCAACAGTTACCGGGCCAGCCTAGGCTGTTCTTCATCATGATTCCTCCTTCCACTGATAGCAGTGCCTGAAGGACACGAGGCAGCTTCCGGGCCGCCCTTTTTATTGCTTTTGCAGTAAAACCAAAAAAACCGCGGTTCATCGCGGTTGTTTTTCGTCAGCCTCGTATCTTTTCGTCAGCCTCGTATCTTCTTGAGCTTCTCGATCGCCCGGATCTGGGCCGCCCAGGCGGCAAGTTCCGCCTTCATGTCAGCATAATCCTGATCGCCGACACTCGTATCCTTGAACTGCTCCTCTGCCCGCTTCATCGCGGCCTGCGCGGCCTGCTCATCCAGATCCTCTCCACGCATCGCAGTATCGGACAGTACCGTAACCAGATGCGGCTGTATCTCCAGCAGCCCCCCCGTAATGAAGAAAAACTGCTGCTCGCCGCCTTCCATCTGCACCCGCACATCGCCAGACGCCAATCGCGTGATGAGCGGCGCATGACGGGGCGCAATCCCGAGTTCGCCTGAAACGCCCGGAGCGAAAACCATTGTGCCCTCGCCCGACCAGATCTCCTGCTCGGCACTGACGATTTCAACTCTGATGGTGGACATGGGCAAGCGATCCCTCGAATCAACTCAGGGTTTTGGCCTTTTCAACGGCCTCGTCAATGCTTCCGACCATGTAGAAGGCCTGTTCCGGCAGCTGATCGTACTCGCCATCCACAATGCCCTGAAAACCCTTGATGGTTTCCTTCAGGCTGACGTATTTACCGGGCGTTCCGGTAAAAGTCTGGGCGACCGTGAAAGGCTGCGAGAGAAACCGCTGCATGCGCCGGGCCCGTCCAACGGCCTGCTTGTCTTCCTCGGATAGCTCGTCCATGCCCAGGATCGCGATGATATCCTGCAGCTCCTTGTAGCGCTGCAGGATGCCCTGCACCGCCCGGGCCGTCTCATAATGCTCGTTGCCAATCACCAGAGGATCAAGCATGCGCGAAGTCGAATCAAGAGGATCGACCGCCGGATAGATGCCAAGCTCGGCAACCTGCCTCGACAGGACCAGCGTGGCATCCAGATGCGCAAAAGTGGTGGCCGGCGATGGATCGGTCAGGTCGTCAGCCGGAACATACACGGCCTGAAACGAGGTAATCGACCCGGTTTTGGTCGAAGTGATGCGCTCCTGCAGTGCTCCCATTTCATCCGCAAGCGTCGGCTGATAGCCGACCGCTGACGGCATTCTTCCCAGCAATGCCGAGACCTCGGTTCCCGCCAGCGTGTAGCGATAGATGTTGTCGATGAACATCAGTACGTCGCGTCCCTCGTCCCGGAAATATTCAGCCATGGTCAAACCGGACAAGGCCACCCGAAGCCGGTTGCCCGGGGGCTCGTTCATCTGTCCGTATACCATTGCAACCTTGGACTCTTCCGGGTTTTCCACATTCACCACGCCGGCTTCCTGCATTTCATGATAGAAATCGTTGCCTTCCCGAGTTCGCTCTCCGACCCCGGCAAATACCGACAATCCACTGTGGGCGGTCGCAATGTTGTTGATCAGCTCCAGCAGGGTTACCGTCTTGCCGACCCCGGCACCGCCGAACAGCCCGATCTTTCCGCCTTTGGCGATCGGCATGATCAGGTCGACCACCTTGATTCCGGTTTCGAGCAATTCGACGCTCGCCGCCTGTTCTTCATAACTTGGCGAGGGCCGGTGAATGGGCATGCGGATATCGGATTTGATCTCGCCGGCTTCGTCAACCGGATCTCCCAGCACATCCATGATGCGGCCCAGCGTTCCGGCACCGACCGGAACGGAAATCGGGGCACCGGTATTGCTCACGTCAAGCCCCCTTTTCAGGCCATCGGAAGAACCCATGGCAATGCAGCGCACTACGCCATCTCCCATTTGCTGCTGGACTTCGAGGGTCAAGCCCGCCGAGTCGATTTTCAGCGCATCATATACTTTGGGCACGGAATCTCTTGGAAACTGGACATCCACGACTGCGCCTATGATCTCTACGATATTTCCTGAACTCATGGTTCAAACGCCTCTTAACACTAATTCAATTTTCTGTTCTTTCAAGTTTGCGGCTATACGGCCGCAGCTCCGCCCACAATCTCGGAAAGCTCCTGGGTGATTGACGCCTGCCTGGCCTTGTTGTAGACCAGCTGCAGATCATCAATCAGCTTTCCGGCATTGTCGGTGGCCGCCTTCATCGCCACCATCCTGGCAGCCTGCTCACAGGCCGAATTTTCAGCTACCCGCTGGTAAATCAGCGATTCGATATATCGATCCATCAATAGATCAACAATTTCCTTGGATTCCGGCTCATAGATGTAGTCCCAGTGCTGACGCTCTGACTCCTCCGCTGCCGGCGGTGCAATCGGAATCAGCTGCTCCACATCCGGCGCCTGGGTCATGGTGTTGACAAAGTTGTTGCTGACAATAAACAGCCGGTCGACTTCGCCCTCCATGTATGCATCCATGATCACCTTGATGGCCCCAATCAATACCTCAAGGTGAGGCGCATCACCGAGTCCAAACGCTTCGCCGGCGATCTGGGCATTGAAACGTCTAAAGCAGGCACTCGCCTTCTTGCCAATGGTCACCAGCTTCACGTTGACGCCCTTGTCATGCCACTCGGACATTGCGTTAACTGCCTTGCGAAAGACATTGACATTCAAGCCTCCGCATAACCCCCGATCACTCGAGACCACGATAAAGCCGACACCCTTTATTTCGTCCCGAACGCTTAGATAAGGGTGCTTGTATTCAAGGTTCGCTTCGCTCATGTGGGAGACAACCTGGCGCATTTTCTCCGCATACGGCCGTGCCGCCTGCATGCGCTCCTGGGCACGCCGCATTTTGCTGGCCGCCACCATTTCCATGGCTTTGGTGATTTTTCGGGTACTCCCGATACTCTTGATCTGGTTGCGTATTTCTTTGGCACCCGGCATGGCTAATCAATCCTGCATCTTCTCGTTCGCTGGTTACCAGCTGCCGTTTTTCTTGAAGTCTTCAATCGCGGCACTCATTTTGTCCGCAACTTCATCGCTATAGTTGGGATCGGCATTGATCGAGTCTACCAGTTCGGCATGATTGGACTTGAGATAAGCCTGCATGGCGGCTTCAAACGCAACTACTTCCGACACCTGCAGGCCATCCAGATAGCCTTCATTCACGGCATACAGGGAAAATGCCATCTCTGCCACGGACATCGGCTGGTATTGTGGCTGCTTCATCATCTCCATGACCCTTTCCCCACGTTCCAGCTGGCGCCGGGTAGCTTCATCGAGATCGGAAGCAAACTGCGAGAATGCGGCCAGTTCCCGATACTGGGCCAGGGCCAGCCGGATGCCGCCGCCAAGCTTCTTGATGATGCCGGTCTGGGCCGCTCCGCCCACCCGGGAGACCGACAGGCCCGCATTGATCGCAGGACGCATGCCTGCGTTGAACAAGTCCGTCTCGAGAAAAATCTGCCCGTCGGTGATTGAAATCACGTTGGTCGGCACAAAGGCGGATACATCGCCCGCCTGGGTTTCAATAATCGGCAATGCGGTCAGTGATCCGGTATTGCCGGTTCCTCCGCCGGAACGCTTCTCGACTTCCTCTACGGTAATGCGCGATGCGCGTTCAAGCAGCCGCGAATGCAGGTAGAACACATCACCGGGATAAGCCTCGCGTCCCGGAGGTCGTTTCAGCAACAGGGAAATTTGCCGATACGCCCAGGCCTGCTTGGTTAGATCATCGTAGATGATTAACGCATCCTGTCCCCGGTCACGGAAGAACTCGCCCATGGAACAACCGGCATACGGCGCAATGTACTGCTCGGCCGCCGAATCCGAAGCGGCGGCAGCGACCACAATGGTATGCTCCATTGCACCGTGCTCTTCAAGTTTTCGAACCACGCCCGCGATACTGGATGCCTTCTGGCCAATGGCGACATAGATACACTTGATTCCGGTACCTTTCTGATTGATGATCGCATCAACGGCAACTGCCGTTTTGCCGGTCTGCCGGTCGCCAATGATCAATTCGCGCTGACCGCGCCCGATCGGCACCATCGAGTCGATCGACTTCAGCCCGATCTGCACCGGCTGATCAACTGATTTGCGGGCAATGACCCCGGGGGCGATTTTCTCGATCGGGGAAGCTTGCGCAGACTCGATTGGCCCTTTGCCGTCAATTGACTGACCAAGTGCATTGACGACTCTTCCCAGCATTGCCTCGCCCGTCGGCACTTCAAGAATACGACCCGTGCACTTGACGGTATCGCCTTCTGAAAGATGCTTGTAGTCGCCCATGATAACCGCACCGACCGAATCCTGCTCGAGGTTCAGGGCCAGCCCGAAGGTATTGCCGGGAAATTCCAGCATCTCTCCTTGCAGGGCTTCGCTCAGCCCGTGAATCCGTGCAATGCCGTCGGTCAGCATCACTACCGTGCCTTCGGTACGGGCTTCTGCACCAGATTCAAAATTCTTGATACGCTCCTTGATCAGTTCGCTGATTTCGGATGGGTTCAACTGTATCGACATGTCAATAATTCCTCTGAATTCTTTTTGCTTGGCTGATCAGGAACCGATTGCCCCAACTAGCCGATCAAGCTGGGCCTTGACTGATCCATCGACGACCCAGTCTCCAGCGCGGATGACGGCCCCGCCGATCAACTCTTCATCCACTTCAAATTCCAGTTCAACCGCCCGGCCCAGCCTGTCTTTGAGCGCACTCTGGAAGCTTTGTCGCTGGCCAGCGTCTATCGGGATTGCCGTGATCATTGAGGCCGTTATGGTCTTTTCCGCCTCTGCACGCAATTCTGCATAGGCGCTGGCTATTTCACCGAGTGCGCCAAAACGTCCATTCTGCACAGCCAGCTGCACCAGATTCCGTCCATGCTGGTCCAGGCGATCACCCGAAATCTCATGGATCAGTCCGATGATGTGGCCAGGAGTTACATTTGGACTTGCCGCCAATTCCCTGAGTTGCGGATCATCCGCAACCAGGGCTAGCCACTGCAGTTGATCATGCCAGGCAGCCAGCTTGCCTTCTTCAAGGGCCAGCTGAAACAATGCCTGCGCATAGGGTCTGGCGATGTTGCTTTGTGACGGCATCTTGAATTAACCGGACTCCGTTGTCTCAAAGCTTGGCGGCCAGATCATCGAGCAGTTGCGCGTGCGCACTGGCATCGACCTCCTTCCTGAGGATCTGTCTGGCGCCCGCCACGGCCAGCTCGCCAACCTGTTGACGCAGGCTCTCGCGGGCACGATTGATTTCAGTATCGATCTCAGCCCGGGCTGCGGTGAGAATTTTCCCTTCTTCCTCCCGTGCATTCTGCTTGGCCTGTTCAACCAGTTCACTGCCGTATTTTTCAGCCTTGTTGATGATTTCGCTGGCCTGCTGCTTGGCTTCGTCAATCACCTCCTCAGCCTTCTTCCGGCCTTCTTGTTCGGCTGCCTGGCCTTGTTCAGCAGCGGCCAGACCATCGGCGATCCTGGTCTTTCGTTCATTCAGGGCGCCGATAATCGGCGTCCAGACAAAGCGCTTGCTGAACCAGACGAAAATGACGAAGAACAACACCTGAAATGCTAAGGTCAAGTTCAGATTCATGGTTGAGGCCCCGGTCTAAAGCTTCACGTGATGCTGCGATTGCAGGCTATGCGACTGCAAATAGCACGTACATGGATATGCCAACGGCGATCATGGGCACTGCGTCAACCAGCCCCATCACGATAAAGAACTGGGTGCGCAGCATCGGGATCAACTCGGGCTGACGTGCCGCACCATCCAAATATCGTGCGCCGAGTATGGCGATGCCGATGGCTGCGCCCACTGCGCCAAAACTCATCATGATCGCTCCGGCAATGTACAAAAGTGCTTGTTCCATCTACTTCTCCGAATAGTCAGTTAAATTGAAGTGAAAAAATTACCAGTTAGGATATTTTGCGTTTAGTGGTGCTGATGGGCCATGTCCATGTAGACAATGGCCAGCACCATGAATATAAAGGCCTGCAGGGTGATGACCAGAATATGGAAGACTGCCCAGATAAACTGCAGCACTCCGCCAAACAGGGTCAATACGATGCTGGTTCCGTACATCAGCGAAATCAGGATAAATATCATTTCGCCAGCATACATATTACCGAATAGTCGCAAGGAATGCGATATGGGCTTGGAGACCAGGCTTACAAACTCCAGGAAAAAATTGATTGGCATGAACAGAATCTTGAGCAGCGGGTTTTTTGCTTCAAATGGATGCATGGTCAATTCCGCGGCAAATCCAAGCGCACCCTTGACCCTGAGGCTGTAGTAGATAATCAGCCCAAACACGCTGAGCGCCAGTCCGAAGGTAATGTTTGGATCCGTGGTAGGCACGATTTTCTGATAGTGAACGCCAAACAGCTGCAGGAGGCGCGGAATGAGTTCGACTGGAATCAGATCCATGAGATTCATCAGAAAAATCCAGCAGAACAGGGTCAGGGCCATGGGCGCCACCAGATCATTCTTCGAGGTGAAGGAGCCGCGCACGTTCTCATCCACAAACTCGCATAGCCACTCGCAAAAATTCTGGAGTCCGCCAGGAATGCCAGCCGTCACCTTGACGGCAACGCTGCGGAACATCCAGAGGAACAGGGCGCCTAGCAGAAAAGACCAGAACAGGCTGTCAAGATGCACCGCCATGAGTCCCATCTGCCCAGCTTCGGCGGCACTGTGTGCAATCCCCCATGAACCGTCCGGATGCTGACCGAAAGTCAGATTGGTGAGGTGGTGGCGAATGAATTCGCTGGAGGTGATGTTTTCCGATGCTGCCATTATGAACTAGAGGGTTGGTTGGGCAAGTGCGGCTGGGTGACTCGCATTAGCCTGTCCGCGACCGTACTTCACCAATGCACTCGGGCAATTGAATTGTAGACTTTGCTGCTGCGTTTTGCACCCTGTTCCCGACCCGAGACTAACTCTTTACAATTGGATGTGCCAAAATTGAAAACATGCTGCTCATCTTGACTACGGCAAATGCCACCAAAACAGGTATTGCATCAAGACCCAGCCAAACCAGTCCAAGTCCGATACCCCCTCCCACAACGACCAGTTTCAACACCACCCCGGAGAAAATCGGCACCATCGCCATATTGCTGTTGGTGACCGCAAAATCGCCTGAGCGTCGTGCACTGCGTGCGCTAATCATTGTCCCAATCAAGGCCAGCAGCGAACCATAACCTGCCGCGACCAGGTTCATCGCCAAGTTCTCCGACGCTCCAAGCGCAAAGCAAGCCACAAAAGCCATCAATACGATTGAAGCCGCTGTGCCCTGTATCAGCAATATCTGCCTGACAGCCCTGTTTAGATCATGTCGTCCAGATTCGGAATAATCCGGCATTGCTGTATTGTCAAACGACCTTAATCAGGAGCGCTGTATTGTATGAGAAGGTCTCAGAAACTTCAACCCGATTTTGATTTTGAAAAATCATCAGCGAGCGTGATCAGACCTCCTCGTTCCTGCTGCCCCCTTGCTTGACTACTCCCGGCGTTTCACTGGCAGTCCGCAAGGCCTTGAGTGGATATTCTTGAGAATCATGTTTTTCGGAAATGGATTGGCACGCGAAGCCCTTAAGCCGTTCTGCCCCATCTACAGGTCGGAGACCAGTGAAAATTCCATCGCTTCGGCAACTTGATTCATGCGTGAGTCATACACTTGCGAGTTCGATACGTAGACCGCTGGTTCTCAGATGATGCAGAGTGGCCAGATGCAAGGCATCAAGCGTCCGAACGGGTATTGGGAAGGGTTCGTTCCAAAGCCCGTTCAAGAATTGGAGGAGCGAGTTCAGCCAATGCAACACCCTCAATCAATTGCGAGCCCATTCGCGATAAGAACTGTTCAGGCCGAGCGTGCTCAATCGCGTCCATATTTCGTACTCTTAGAAGGCGGCTGGCGATGAGGGGCTGTGACCACATGGATAGTGGGGGCTTTCGATCCTCCACGAATAATTGAGAGAGTGCAACGGAAGTGTCGATGTAAATCATCGATCACTGCGGTCAGCATCAAGATCAGAAAGGATACTGTCCAATGTGCAGATACTTTCGGGTGACGGCACTCTTCCAGCCAAAGATGCCAGAGGAGGTCGTATCCATCCCTTGCGAACACCTTCTGCCAGCATTGCATCCCCAAGAACCTCACTTCTCCTAAGGCTAGGTGGAGAAAGTTCGGCGACTACTCGATCTCGATCAGTCACCAATACTGTTTCTCCCTGTGCCGCCATGCGAAGTATATTCGCTCAGGCGACTGTTTAAAGCTTTAATGCCTGCTGTACGCATTCGCATAATGTAGCAACAAGTAGCTACTTAGTCAACCACTAGTCTTGTTCATAGCGAAACGAGCCTGAAGCAATCGGATTTTCGGGAAATGCAGTACGCAAAGCAGATATTCATCAGCCATGTTGAGCCTGGAAATATCCATCGAAAACCGGCAAATCCTGACCCGATATGCCTTGAAAGATGCAGCGGGAAAATATCGCCTTCTGGCAAGTCATGAACGTCATGCCATGGTCACTGCACAGCGAAACTGTCGACGCAGCCTGGACCGATTCGACTAGGGGCTGAGTGGCCGTCTCCGCCTGCAGGTATCAGGGCAAACTTAATCCTTTCGAGCTGTCGGCGACATTAGCCAAAACACTCCGGTTAAGCCCGACAATAAGCTTGACCGCGGACTGGATGCTTTTTAGCTACCACTTGCAGATCATCTCGTTTCCAGTATCCGGTTCAGGCGGAAACCGCTCCTCGAGGATTGACGAGAGATCCTTCACAACCGGTGCCATGGCCGAGGACTGAAACAGGTTGAAATGCTCGCCGGGATCCGACTCAAGATCGAAAAGCTCTCCCCATTCGGGGTGTTCCGGGTAGCGCGTCAGGCGCCATTTCCCGGTCTGGATGGTCTGGTTGTACAAATCCTTTCTCACCGTCGGATGGTACTCGCCCAAATTGAACTCCCTGAATCCGGCCGGAGTTCCATTCAGCAATGGCCTGAGACTCTTTCCGTCTCCTGCCGGCATCGCATCACGAAGCCCCGCAAGATCCAGAACCGTCGGAGCAAGATCGACATGCCCGGTCAAGGCGCCGACACCAATTCCGGGAGCAATGTCCGGGCCCTTCATCAGCATGGAGACTTCGGTCACCTGCCTGTATGATGCCGGACCCTTGTGCAGGATGCCGTGGTCTCCAAGATATTCCCCGTGATCGGACGTGAAGACAACGACCGTATCCTCCATGAAGCCATTGTCCGAGAGCGCTCCGAGCATTCTGCCGACCCCGTCATCGATCATTTCGATCATCGCTAGGTATGGGCAATTGCCTTGAGCATCGAACTTTCGCTTATCCGGTCGGTCGTCAGCAAGGCCCCGGCTTCGAGCCTTTCATCCGCCGCCCAGTAGCTCTCCCGGAAACTGCCGGACCATGGATACAAATCTCTACAGTATGGCGGTATTCGCTCCCGTTCTCCGCTCGTCACCGCTGGCCGGGGCATTGCCTGCCAATCGTACCGGGCAGCATACTCGGAAGGCGGGTCGAACGGGTGATGGGGGTCGGGATAGGAGACGAACAGGAAAAACGGCTGCCTGCTGTCGCGGTCAGCAATGGCCATTGAATCAAGAAAGGACACGGCAAGGTCGCTGATCCAGGTGTTGTAATGCAGTTCAACGGGCATTGCGCTTTGCCATATTTCGTCAAGGTCCTCCGGCACCGACTCCTGAGCGGATTCCGGCAGCAGCTTGCGCCATTCACCCGGTGCGGCTTCTTTCAGCCAGTTCGCATAGTGTCCGGCCAGATGCGCCGTATCCGATTCTCCCAGTAGCAGGTCAACCGTCTGATAGCCGTAGTAAGGACCATTCCAGTCCACTGAATCCGGCCTCTTCCAGAACGCACGGGAATCCGGCATGTTGCGGCCAGCCGGAGCGAGCAGCGGCTGCAGATGCTGCTTGCCCACGCCATGCGTCCGGTATCCGTTCGCGGACAGCGCCGCAGGCAATGTGGGCACACTCTCTGACAGGGCCATGCCGTTCACCACAAGCCCATGGTGCCTGGGGTAGAGCCCGGTGACCATTGTGGCCCGACTCGGAGAACATATCTGCATGGGCGTGATATGACGATCGAATCGAGCGCCGTCCCGGGCGATGGAATCGATGTTCGGGGTTCTCGCATGAAGGTTGCCGTAGCACCCCATGCTGTCAGACCGCTGCTGGTCAGTGCAAATCAGCACGAAATTGGGCCGTCTCATTCGCTTCGCTCGGCTAGTGACCAAACAAGAATCCATGCTGTTCGATGCACAATGACATCGCAAGGCACGATCAAACCAGGAGCCGCATGAAGACAGCACGGTGAATCAGAAGCATCGTTCCAGTTCAACACAGCCTGAATACCTGCTGCCGAGAAGACATGTCCTTTCACCATTGCTGCCGGTCCCAGCCAGAAGCGCACCGATACCCGTCATGCCGCATTACTTGATGCGCTCGATGATGCCATCAAGCTCGTCCAGGGAATGATAGTGAATAATGAGCTTGCCCTTATTGGCGCCATGCTGGATATCGACCCTGGCGCCAATCCTGTTCGACAGGGACTCCACAGTATTCAGTACATCACGGCCCAGTTCCTGCTTCTTGTCTTGCCTTCCCCGACCATTGCCATCTTTCAGCAACTGCTTGACCAGAAATTCCGTCTGCCTTACCGAAAGATTCTTCTCGACAATCTTGAGGGCCACCTGTTTTTGCTGAGGTTCTGGCAATGCCAGCAGGGCCCGGGCATGACCCATCTCCAGCCTGCCTTCCTGAAGAAGTTCCAGAACCTTATTCTCGAGGTTAAGCAGTCTGGTCAGGTTGGTGACATGAGATCTGGAACATCCAACAACACCGGCCACGTCGTCATGGGTCAGCTTGAACTCATCCAGCAAGCGCTTGAACCCTCTGGCCATTTCCAGTACGCCGAGATCCTGGCGCTGGATGTTTTCAACCAGCGCGGCCGCCATTGCAGCCTGATCATCAATCTGACGGACAACGACCGGAACCGTATCAAGCCCTGCGAGCTGCGCCCCTCTCCAGCGCCGTTCCCCTGCCACTATTTCGTATTCATGGTCCGAGACTTGACGAACCAGCAAAGGCTGCAAAATTCCCTGTGCACGAATCGATTCAGCTAATTCATCGAGCTCTTGGGCATCAAAGTTCTTTCGCGGCTGGTACCTGCCCTGGAGAAGCTGCGTGATCGATATTTCCTTGAGATGGCCTGACTTTGAGATGGAAGTATCCGGCAAGCCTCTCAAATCTTCGACAGTCTGAGTGGTAGTCTTGATATCATCAAGCAAGGCGCCCAGGCCTCGCCCGAGCCGACTTTTTTTCTCAGCCATCAGCCAGCAGCACCTTGAACTTCGTTCATCACCCGGGTGGACTTTCTCAACACCTCACTGGCCAATGCCACATAGGCTTTCGAACCTGAACACTTCCGGTCGTACTCCAGAATCGGCTGCCCATAACTTGGCGCTTCAGCCAACCGCACGTTTCTCGGGATTACGGTCCTGTACAGGCTGTCCGGAAAATGCTCGCCAAGCTGTTCTGAAACCTCGATTGAAAGCCGGTTACGGACATCATACATGGTTCGAACCAGGCCTGCGATTTTCAAGCCTGGATTCAATTTCTCGCGAACCAGCTCGATCGTCTTGATCAGGCTTGAAAGGCCTTCCAGTGCATAATATTCGCACTGCACCGGTACCAGCACTTCATTCGCGGCAGCCAGCGCATTGATAGTCAGAATGTTCAAGGTAGGCGCACAGTCAATGAGGATGAAATCATAATCCGTGTCGACTTCCCTCAATGCATGCTTCAGCCGAAATTCCTTGTCCGAAAACGACCCCAGCTCGACCTGTGCCCCCACCAGGTCTCGATGGGATGGCGCAACATGAAATCCATGATCGGTTTGACATAGCGCATCGCTGAATTCTGCTGTACCCAGCAATACCTGATAAATGCTTGTCTCAAGATGGTTGATCGCAATTCCGCTGCCGCCGGAAGCATTGCCCTGAGGGTCCATATCAACGAGCAGCAGCCTGTAACCCGCATGGGCCAGCGTGGATGCAAGGTTGACTGCGGTCGTGGTTTTTCCCACGCCGCCTTTCTGATTGGTAATGGCAATGGTCCGAGGCATGTTCAAAACTCTACCTAATTACCACTAATCATAAGCCGAGTTTCAGGAGTTTTTCCGGCATGGGCGG